>JBFMBQ010000234.1:0-2076 GCA_040755115.1 bacterium | reverse complement strand
GCATCCTCGCCTCACCGTCAGACCGCACAATTGAAGATTTTGAGCGAGTGATAGCCGACCGCTTCAGTGTCCCTTATGGGATCGCTTATGCATCAGCACGCTCTGCGACCAAAGCGCTCCTGAATGCGCTTAATTACCCACAGGGAGCAAAAATCCTTCTGCCATCACTCAACTACCCCGCCATTCCGATGACGATTCATGCGCTCGGTTTCCGTATCCAGTGGGTTCCGAACAACGAGAAAAACCTCTCCCCTGGCCTCGGCGCCAGCGCAGGCGATGACTTGAAGGACGCGGTCGCACTGATCTGCCCGCATTACTTTGGATTTCCCGCACCGATAGATGCGATAAGACAATTCTGCGACAGGAACGGTCTTGATCTAATTGAAGACTGCGCCCATGCTATGGGTGCATGTTACAACGGTAAGCCTGTTGGTTCGTTCGGGAAAGCGGCATTTGTCAGTTTTGAAACCTCCAAAATGCTTAATACTTTTGGCGGTGGGATGATTCTCACAAGTGATCAATCTCTTTCAGAAAAACTATTGAGAATCCGAACTGCGCTTCCACAACGGTCTTCCCGCAGCATCTTAAGGGGGATAGTAAAAAGTTACACTGAATGGATAATTACAAACAGATGGGTATTCTCTATGACGGTTTATCCATTATTACATAAAGCAAAAATAACAGGCAAAGAGGATTTTCTTGAGGAAGGACTGCACTGTCCTGCACCGAGGGAAATAGCGGGATATTCACCTTTGCAGGCGGCGGCAGGATTGAGGCAGAATAACTATTTCACCCGCAACCTTGCCGAATTGCGCAGGCAGTGGTCAGCAATTCAGAGTGTCATTGATGATGCAGGTATGGGTTTCTCAATTGACCCTAAAGCAGAACCCAATGGATATATGACCGCCGGCATGCATCACGATGTAGGCGCAATTAGCGCTGCATTCTATCGGCGTGGTATTGATGTAAAAAGACATTACATGCACGATTGCCAGAAATTAGGAATCGGCGCAGGCGGCGAGCGATGCGCCGAACTGGCTGAAAAAATATTTCATATCCCGACCAGAACGGATTTGTCCGAGCAGTCATTCTCAAGTTACCTGTCTGTTATCAAAGATGTGTTGAGAAATTTTCAAACACGGTGAAATAAGATGAGCAGTCCTGTTGGCAGATTTAAATCTGATCTGGGTTCGTTTCTTTCAGTCTGGAGAGCAAGATTTCGCGGTGCACGCTCCACACAACTTCCAGTTGTTTACCTTGATATTACTGACCGATGCAATTCTGCCTGCGCAGGCTGCAACAAATGGCAGGTGCAGAAAAACATGCCGCCTGAACTGACCACAGATGAAATACTCAACCTTATCCCGGCAATGCGCCGACTGAAAACACGGCTCATCTCTATCGGCGGCGGTGAACCAACCTTGCGCAGGGACCTTGAAACCTGTTTTCGTTCTTTCAGAGATGAGGGTATTGCTATCCATATGGTCACGAACGGTCTCGGAATCAGCCAGGAGAGGGCAAAATCCCTTGTTGATGCAGGACTCACCGTCGTTTATATCTCGTGGGACCACTGCGATAGGGATATATACAAGGCAATCCGTGGGATTGATGGAGTTGAAGGAGCGATCGCCACAGTCAACAACTTCAAATCTCTACCGAAACCAATACCTATCGGAATAAACATAACGGTATCGCGCCTTAACGAAACCGCCCTGGAAGAGATTGCCGAGCAGTGTATCGGATGGGGTGTTCAAAAAATACAGTTCATACCGATCCATATGCATCTTCAGCAGAAAAATATGGATGAAATAATTTTTAAACCGCTTTTGCCTGACGACATTAATTCCATAAAAGCGACACTAAGGCGTATTGTAAACCGTCTGCGGAAGCTGAAGATAGAAACAAATTCAAGTTTTTTCATAGAGCATTTTGATTATGCCTATCGTCCGGTGCGCGCCGTGCCATGCATATCCGGTTTCCTGTATGCAATCATTGATCCCTTCGGTGAAGTTACGCTGTGTTATCAGTATCCCACCGGGCTGAATGTTCGCAAGTTGCCATTTGATGAAATTATCA
>JBFMBQ010000233.1:0-2436 GCA_040755115.1 bacterium | reverse complement strand
TTTGTGATTTCGCCAATTTTTTCACCCCTTAAAATAATTTCAAAGATCAAATGAAGAAAAAGATGATCCACTAATTACACGAATTAGCACGAATTAATTCGTGTAATTAGTGGTTAAATATTTTATATTTGAAAATTGACATTGATTTGACATTTGGCATTTGGATTTTGTCATTTCCTGTTCATCCCGTTAATTCCGTCTATTATTTATTCTCTGACAACTCCCGATGGCTCACGGTGTAGCGGAAGAAATCTTTCTGGCGCAGGCGGATGTAACGGTTGCACTGGTGGGTGGCGCCGGCTGGTATTTTGGGCAGCGTTACAGTTACGGATTGAAAGCGTCGGTCGGTGGTATCATAGAAATCAAGGCGCAGGTGAGCGGGGCGCGAGGGAGATGAGGCGGCGTTCTTCACTTCAATCTGCAAATTCGCCTCATCGCCGCCGGTCAAGGATATGGCAATTTTTCTTATCTTCAATTGCATGATGTCGGGCTGCAACAGTGTCCTAATACTGCACTTCTACGCAAAATGGCGAAAGTTATGTAACCACAGATGAACACAGATTAACGCAGATTCTTCATTTGCGCCTGCGGCGTAGATAATCATAACTGTCTGTGTTCATTCTATCCGTGTTTATCTGTGTTTATCAGTGGTTCAATTTTTTATTCTTTGATTCCGGCTATGTAAGGTTAGGCAAGGCTAAAAGTTGCACATTTATATTTTTAACTGGTAAAAACTAAAGAATTTACGCTTTCATGCCGTAAATTATAACAAAAGGTGGTATTTTACCTTTGATATGGTATTATATTGAACGGATGTGATTCATACAACATCCCGGGCTCGTTTTAAGACAGCCTGATAGCAAGATTGGATAAAATAAAATCGGTTCAGAGGGCGAAAATGATCTATACAATAGTGAACGATCACGGCGATGTCAGGGTAATATCACTCCTTGCGGATGTGATCCAGTTCAACAATTACGAAGAGATTTTCGGGAAAGTTAAGAACCACATCAGCGATGAGGCGTACCAGATCGTGCTTGATATGGAGAAGGTGCAGTTTATGGACAGCCTGTCGCTGGGGATGCTGGTGCCACTCCTTCTTTATGCGAAGCGGCTTGGCGGCTCGCTGAGAATCGCACAACTCAATCCCAACATTTACAAACTTCTCAACACACTTCAACTGGATAAAATCATTTCAATTTACGACTCAGTTGACGAAGCCGTGAAAAGTTTTTAAGCGAGGCAGTATGATAGTTTCAATAGGGGATATGATACCCGCATCGTCGTATGAAGTTTATATGGCGGCGGGCTTGTGGAAAAGCACGACTCCGATGAAGATGATGCGCGCCGCATTTGAGGCGGCAGATAAGGAGCGGGCGGCGCTTGTGCAGAACGGTCCGTGGACTGCCCGCACAGACCGGCTTGAGCGATATGCAGTCGTGAACACTTACGCGTGATGGTGTTGACGGAATGAATGCCAGCAACTTATTTAAATGGGAACTCAACGAACAAGACGGCGTCACCGTAATAAAACCCCTCTGCAAGGAAATCACATTTAAGAATTCAAAGGATTTTCACGAGCGTGTCAAGGAAGTGGTGGCTGAGAGGGATGCGCCCCGCATAGTGCTTGACTTTTCCGAGGTGGACATACTTGACAGCCTCAGCCTCGGCATACTCGTTGCTATCTCAAAACATGTGAATCAGAAAGGCGGCAAGATCGTCATCGCATCCATCTCCACGCCTGTGAGGGAACTTTTCTCGCTGCTGAATTTCTCCAATGTTTTCAGGTGCTTTGATACGGCAGAGGAAGCCGTGGAGCACATCTGACCCCTCATAGAAGGTTGTTTTATCGGCGATAATCCATGTCCCTGCATGTTTTAAGCAGGGAAGCGTAATCAGCGTCTAAATCTTATCCGTGTAATCTATGAAATCTGTGGATTTATTGTTTTATTCTTTATCGCGGTTTGATAACAGATAATCAGCGCAATCAGCGTAATCAGCGTCTAAATCTTATCCGTGTTAATCTGTGACAATCCGCGCCGAAAAAAATCTTTCCATGCACTTTTTGCATTGAAGTCGGTCTTGACTTGAGCAAGAAAAAACTTATAATGACGATAATACGGTTTGGCAGATTTCCCCGGTAGCTCAATGGTAGAGCAAACGGCTGTTAACCGTTAGGCTGTTGGTTCGAGTCCGACCCGGGGAGTGTGTTTTTGATTTCACTGTAATAATTCTCTGTCAGAAGAAAAACAAAACATTACCTCTCAGAATTTAACAAACTGAAAAACAAGTGTCGCATTTTATTCTCTCAGAGAGAAAAATATTGCGATAAAACCAAGTAGCGAAACAGCAACACCGTCGCATTTGACCTGAAATGAGAAGAATTTTTTCTCTATTTCTCGGATGCAGACAGCGGCTTTGGACTCTGAAATATGA
>JBFMBQ010000232.1:0-2718 GCA_040755115.1 bacterium | reverse complement strand
GCTTGTCATGCCGACCGAAGCACAAGTGCAAGCCTCCTCCGAACACTCCCCTCCTTCCCAGATGTAGGGGCGCACGGCGTGCGCCCAAAAAAACGCACCGCCATGCGCCCCTTAACGCCCCCTCGTGCCTCCTTATGAATCTGTGTAATCTGCGAAATCTGTGGATTATATTTTTTTCGCCGAAGGCGACTAAAATTAGAAATGGGGGTATTTACTTCACCCAAGTATTTCAAGTTTTTTGAAATTTGGAGTGCGACATCACGATGTCGCTTTCAATTCGGGCGACATGTCGCCCGAAAACAAATCGGTGTCCTGCCACCGCACTCCAAAAATTACCAGTCCATTCACTCACAAAATCTCTTATCTACCTTGAGTTTTAGTTACTGGAGTCAAGTAAATACCCCTTTATTAGAAATATCCCCTCTCACGCCCGATCGTAGATGACGGACCGTGCCCAGGATAAATTTTTGTATGATCCTCAAGCACTAAAAGCCGCTCCGTTATTGACCTCATAAGAGCACCCTCGTCCCCGCCTTCAAAATCCGACCGCCCAACTCCATCCTGAAACAGTGTATCGCCCGTAAACACCACATCCCCCAATCTGTAACATACCCCGCCCGGAGTATGCCCGGGAGTGAAAATCACATTTATTTCCCAGCCGTTGCGCCCAATCACATCCCCATCCTCAAGGGCGTAATAACCCGCCTCGGAAGGAATTATACCCCGAAACCGGCTTACTTTCGTCTTCGGAATGCGCAAAAAATCCAGTTCCTTCCAGTGCATAAACACCGGTATCTGCCAGTGCCTCAACACCCCCTCAAGTCCGCTTATGTGATCTGAATGACCATGAGTGATCAAAATACAAAACGAACGGTAAAAATTCTTGTCAATTTCAAGAAGAATACGATCAGGATTGCCGCCAGGGTCTATCACAACCGCATCCCCTTTGTCGTCTCCGATAAGGTAACAATTCGTTTCCAGATAACCCACCACTACAGTGTTGATCCTGATCTTTTGCTCAACCTTTCCCACGGCTCTGCCCCCTTCTGTCCTGTCCTTTCGCTGTATCTTCCCGTATCGCACCCGCAAGTTTGTCATAAGTCCTTGCAATGTCCTCGTTTATGGTCTTTGAATCTGACGCCACAGGCATAAAATTCGTGTCGCCTAACCAGCGCGGCACTATATGCACATGCAAATGATCATGTATGCCTGCCCCCGCAACCTGCCCCAGATTTATGCCTATATTGTAACCCTGCGGACGCATTGCAGCCTCAAATACGCGAATCATCTTCTGTGTTACCTTCATCACTTCAAGCAAATCCCCGCCGCTCAACTCGTCAATCCCCTCACAATGTTTATTGGGAACAACCATAAGGTGACCGCTGTTGTAAGGATACAGATTCATAATCACGAAACACTTCTTCGCACGATAAAGAATGAGATTCTCCTTATCTCTGTTCTCTGCAATCTTGTCGCAGAAAATGCAGCCTTTAGGTTTGCCGCCGAGTATGTATTTAATCCGCCATGGCGCCCACAACCTATCCATTTTTCATCGCTCCCCCCTTCCGAAATATGAATGACCTTATACTTCTCAGCAATGTTTGAACTTCTTCCACCTTAAATATAGTAGCGAGAACTATAAAAACACCGCCGCTTATTGTCATATTGACAAGCACCTGTATTACAATCGGATAAACAGCAAGATACTCCTTCAGATAATAACAAACAATCGCCATCCCCAAGGAAGCACTTGCGACGCGCTGAAAACAGGACAATATTTGATCGGTTCTTAATTCGGGAATCCGCCTTGCAATGAGAATGTAAAGTAAAACTGCGTTGACAATAGCCGATAGTGAAATGGCAAGCGCGATACCGCCGTATCTTAACGATGTATGAGTAAGAAGGATACAGCCGGGTAAACTCACGAGAAGAACGCTGAAAAGCCCCGTCTTGAACGGCGCAGTTGTATCCTGAAGAGCATAGAAACCTCGCGCAATTACTTGAAGTGCAGTATGACCGACAAGCCCCACAGAAAAAAATATTAATGCGAATGCCGTCGCCTCGCAGTCCGCCGCGGTGAACTTGTTTCCTTCAAACAGAAGTCTCGTGATCGGAAGCCCGAGAATTACAAATAATACTGTTGAGGGAAGCGAAAATACAAATGTAGCATTTATTCCGCGAACAAAAGTTGCCCTGAATTCAGTCCGTTTATCAGCCCCGGCATGGCGTGATAACGCCGGAAAAATCGCCATCGAAAGCGCATTCCCAAACATGCCTAAGGGCAGCAGAAGAAGCCGTATGGCGTAATGCAGCGCGGTAACAACCCCTTCACCGAAATATGAGCCAAAAAAAACAGGCACCAGCATAAGATTAATCTGTGTTATGGATAATCCAAGCATGGCAGGCAGAAATAACCGTAGTATTTTCTTAACCCCGGGATGCTTCAAATCAATAACCCGGCTGTATAAAAACCCTTTCCAGTATATAACCGGTATCTGAACCAGAACCATGCTTAATGCGCCTGCAAGAACACCAAAACACAGGGAAAAAATATCAAACTTTTTATAAAGTAGAATACCAAGTGTTATGATGCCGATATTGTGAAGATTCCAAGCAGCCGCAGGTGCATAAAAGTGATTGTATGAATGTAAAACGCCGTTGCATAATGCACTGAGCGAGGTTAGCAAAACCATAGGGAAAATTATCCTGGTCATCTCT
>JBFMBQ010000231.1:0-5848 GCA_040755115.1 bacterium | reverse complement strand
ACACGAGGGCGGGGGGTTTCACAATTACTACTGGAAGTGCCGGCCGCTGAGAAAAAAATAGTTACGGGTTCCGGGTTCAAAGTTCCAGTTCAAAGTTTAGAGTTCCATGTTCCGAGTTTAAGAAAGGGGATTGATAAAAATGGCAGGGATAAAAGATAAGGTAGCAGTTGTGGGAGTAGGCTGCACGAAGTTCGGGGAATTGTGGGAGAAGGACAGAGAAGACCTGCTTGTTGAGGCGGCGTATGAGGCGTTTGATGATGCGGGGATCACACGCAATGATGTAGGTGCGATCTGGCTTGGTGTGTTTTACGGTTTCACGGGGCTGTCGGGCAACACGGCGACCGAGCCGTTGAAGTTATACGGCAAGCCGGCGACGCGGGTGGAAAATTTCTGTGCTTCGGGGATGGATGCGTTCAGGAACGCGTGTTTTGCGGTAGCGGCGGGGGCTTATGACATAGTCATGGCATGCGGCGTGGAGAAGATACTTGATCAGGGGACGCGCGGGCTGCCCGGAGTGGGCGAGTTCGGGCATCCTGTTTATGGTTCGGTTTCTGCGCCGGGGTTGTTTGCGCTGGCGGCGACGCGGCGGTTTCACGAGATGGGGTGGTCAAAGTCGGATATGGCGCAGGTGGCTGTCAAGAATCACAGGAACGGTGTTAAACATCCTAAAGCGCACTTCCGCAGGGAAGTAACTGAAGAGCAGGTTATGACTGCGCCGCCGATAGCCTGGCCCGTCGGGAGGTTTGACGCCTGCGCCGTGAGCGACGGTTCGGCGGCGATTATACTGACGCGTCCGGAAATCGCAAAAACTATGAAGCACAAGGATGATTATGTTCTGGTTAAAGGGAATGGGCTGGCGTCAACGACGGTTTTTCCAATGTATAAGCCGTCGTTCAAATATTTAAATTTCCCGGCAACGCAGATGGCGGCAAAGGAGGCTTATGGGGAGGCGGGAGTGAAAGACCCGCGCAAGGAGATTGGTTTTGCCGAGGTGCATGATTGCTTCACGATTACGGAATTATTGAATTATGAGGATCTGGGTTTTTGTGGTTTTGGCGAGGGGGCGAAATTCATTCGCGACGGCATACCTTATCCGGAGGGAGAACTGCCGGTGAATGCCAGCGGCGGGCTGAAATGCTTCGGTCATCCGATAGGTGCGACCGGCTGTCGGATGCTATACGAGGTAACGAAGCAGTTGCAGGGGCGGGCGGATGGTTATCAAGTGAAAGACCCGAAACTTGGGCTGGCGCATAATTTGGGCGGACCTGCTTCTATATGTTCAGTAACGGTTCTGGGGCGGAAGGATTAATTCAAGCATGTTGCGAGTTCAGAATTACGAGTTTAAAGTTCAAAGAACTCGGAACTCGGAACCCGCAACTCGGAACTAATCACTTCCCGCCAACCATTACATAGATGTCATCAGTTGTTTTTAATAGAAAAGTCCAAATAGACAAGGGTTTAATCGCAGTAATTGCCGTTGCGCTGGCGCTGAGGCTTTTGTTTTTGTTTGTCGTGTCGCCGACTTTAACGAGCGATTCACGGTCTTATATTTATACTGCGAAGACTTTTATTTCGGGAAGCGTGCCCGCTGAATATGAATCGGGAAGAAGAAGGGCGCCTGGGTATCCTCTTTTTCTTGCTGCGATTTATCAGGTGTCAGACGAAAATAATTTTCTGGTTGTTTCAATCCAGCATCTACTCGGCATCAGCGTAGTGTGGATGGTTTTTTATTTATGTTTGATCATTTTCGGCAGCAGATGGGTTGCGCTTGCAGCCTCATTGCTCGCTGCCTCTGATTTTTACATTTTATTTTATGAGCACGCCGTTCTTTCAGATTTTTTGCAGTTATTTTTTCTCATATCCGGTATTTTTACATTTGCCCTGTATATTAAAGAGGGAAAAGTGGCACATCTTATCACGGCAGGGATATTTGCTGCACTGCTTGCGCTGACGAAAGATGTCTTTTATCTGTTTCCGATAGTAATAATCATTGCGATTTTCTTATACCGCGGGGTAAAAATCCCTGCATGGAAAGGCATCGCTGCATACATAATATCGTTTCTTGTAATTGTTTCGGGCTGGCAGGCGAGAGAATATCTGACGGGCGACAGGATTGCGAAAAAGCCATATTTAGGGCGCAGTCTGATGGTGAACGCAGAATTTTTTCTTGATTATGAATCGCCGAAGTATAAAGATTTAAAGGAGTTGTTCAAAAAATATGAACATCTCAGATACGATCACGGCGGTGATTATTCATTTATTGAACTGTATGTATTCAACAAATACAGGGAGCAGACGGGATTGCTTGAGGCGGAGATTGATAGAATCTACACAGGGGCGGCGATGGAGGCAATCAGGCATTATCCGTGGAAGTATGCGGGCAGGATTTTATACAATATATACATTATGTATTTTCCGCAGTCGGAATACACGATGAGGAGCCTTGATTATGTTGACGGCAGGGGGGTAAAGAAACACCCTGAAAAGGTTATGATACTGAAGAACACTTATCGGTGGATAAACAAAGTATTGGTTTTATTATTTTTAGCAGGATTGGCGTTATCTCTTTTCGGTGAAAAAGATCGGGCAGGCAGGGTTTTGTTTATTGTTCTGGTTATGAGCATTTGTTATTCATCTATATTATCATGTATGTTGAATGTCGGGCTTGTGAGATACAGGGTTCCGATAGAGCCGTTGATAATGATGTTTTCGGGGATGGCGGTTTGCAGGGCGGCAGGTATGATTGCAGCGCGTGTGAAGAGGTAAATTAAATGAAACTGATAATCCAGATACCGTGTTTTAATGAGGAGAAGTCGCTGCCTGAAACACTTCGTGCGCTGCCGAGGAAGATAGCAGGAATAGATGAGATAGAGATATTGATAATAGACGACGGGAGCACGGACGGGACTGTTGGGGCAGCGCGGGAGTGCGGAGTGAATCATATAGTGAAGTTCACGGCGAACAGGGGTCTGGCATCTGCGTTTATGGCGGGACTTGATGCGTGCCTCAAATTAGGTGCGGATGTGATTGTTAATACCGATGCGGATAATCAATATTGCGCTGACGACATTGCGAAACTTGTTGCGCCGATACTCGCCGGTGAGGCGGATATGGTCATCGGTGTCAGACCGATTGAGGAGATAAAACATTTCTCATTTTTCAAAAAGCGGTTGCAGCGGTTTGGCAGTTTCGCGGTCAATTACTTTGCCGGTACGAAAGTGGAAGACACAACAAGCGGCTTCCGCGCATTTTCAAAGGAGGCGGCGGCGAAAATAAACATCGTGTCCAATTACACCTATACGCTTGAATCAATAATACAGAGTTATGCAAAGCAGATAGTGATAAAGACTGTGAACATCCGCACGAACGAAATGATGCGCGAATCGCGCCTGATCACGAGTCTGTCAAAATATATATCACTGTCAATTTCAACGATACTGCGGACCTATGCGATGTATCGTCCGCTGAAATATTTCTCCATTCTGTCAGCGTTGATGCTTATTCCGGGCTTTACGCTCGGGATCAGGTTTTTATATTACTATTCAATCGGTGAGGGCAGTGGATATATTCAATCCCTGATACTTTGCGCGGTTTTTCTCATAACAGGCGTCATTATGTTCGTCATTGCCCTTGTGTCCGACCTTATAGGGATAAACAGGAAACTGATAGAGGATGTTCTGCTGCGAGTGAAGAACATTGAAATAAAGATAGGGAAAGAATAAACCACGAAGGACACGAAGTGGTGCTGTTCTCTGTGTCTTCGTGGTTAATCTTTTATAAAGATACCTGGTAAATGAAGGGCAAGAAATTGGAAAGCGGCGAAGTTGTATTCGGCAATGTTTACGATAAATATACATCCGGCAACCCTGTCGTCAGGAAGATCATGGCGGGTTTCAGGGGGTGCGTAACTTCTCTTTTATCCCCCTTGAAGTGCGGGAGGGTGGTTGATATTGGATGCGGCGAAGGTTATTTTGCTAACATCATCCGCGGGATTATGCCCGATGCAGAATTGTTTGCATTTGACTTACGCTCACAGGTTCCCGCACTCGGTATTTTAGACAGGACGGTTCATTTCCATGTCGGTTCGGTCTATGAGATGCCATACCGCAATAACCAGTTTGATCTTGTAATTGCGGTTGAACTGCTTGAACATCTTGATGACTACGCTCGTGCACTCAACGAAATTAAAAGGGTGGCATCGGGATATTGTCTTTTCAGCGTGCCGAACGAACCTTACTGGAGGCTATTGAATGTTGCGAGGCTGAAATATCTGACGGAACTGGGAAATACGCCCGGGCACTGCCAGCACTGGAGTCGGCGCGGTTTCGCCGAATTGATAAAGAATTATTTTAAGATCGTCGCGGTCAGGACACCGCTCCCGTGGATAGTCGTTCTGGCAAAAGTATAAATTCGTTTTACTAAAGCAGGAGCAATAAAGAATGTCATATTATGTAGGGCGTACGGCGTGCGCCCTTATGTAATCCGTGTAAATACATACCAAAATATTAATATTTTTATATTAACCATGTGTGGCATCTGGGGCAGGTTTGAAAAGAGCGGCAGGAAGAGACCTGATCCGCACCGCTGCAATGATATTACGAAATTGCTGATGCACCGCGGACCCGACGAGGAAGGAAGTTTTTATGATGATAACATCTATCTGGGGCAGCGCAGGCTCAGTGTAATTGATCTTGAACAGGGCAAGCAGCCGATGCAGGATGCGTCGGGCAGATATTGGGTCGTTTACAACGGAGAAATTTATAATTACCGTGAATTAAGAGAAGAAATAGAAAAACAGGGACGATCACTGCGGACCAATTCCGATACCGAGATACTCATAGAAGGCTACTCACTGTGGAAGGAAGAGTGCCTTGAGCGGTTTAATGGAATGTGGGCGTTCTGCATCTATGATGCGCAGGAAAAAGAGTTGTTTTTAGCGCGAGACAGACTTGGCATAAAGCCGCTTTTTTATTATGACGGTGCCGATGCCTTCATATTCGGCTCCGAGATAAAAGTGATAATCGCAAATCCTGATGTGCCCGCGCAGATAGACAGTTTTGCCGTGAGAGATTTTCTCTCCTGCAATTACATCCCCCAGCCCCGAACGATTATTAAAAATATAAAACAACTTCCTCCTGCGTCGTTTATGAAAGTCAGCGGGCGTAAGACTGAAATGCAGTCTTACTGGGATGTGCCGATAAATGAGGCAGAGGAAGCGTCTGAGGAGTATTTTGTTGAGAAGACTTATGAACTTTTAAGGCGTTCAGTGCGCAGGCGGCTGATCGCGGATGTGCCCGTGGGGGCTTTTCTGAGCGGGGGTATGGATTCAAGCACGCTGTGCGCTATAGCAGCGGCGGAGAAGGGGACGCAACTGAAGACCTTTGCGGTCGGCTTTAACACGAAGGGTTACGATGAATCGCCCGCTGCGCGCATCGTAGCGGAGTATTTAGGGACTGATCACTATGAGATAGAGTGCACCTCACAGGATGTGCCGATGCTGCTGCCGAAGATAGCGTGGCACAGCGATAACCCGCTCGCCGACCAGGCGATGCTGCCGCTGTATAAAGTCTCCGCGCTTGCCAGGCAGCATGTGGTTGTGTCGCTGTCCGGCGACGGCGGAGACGAGGTGTTTTTTGGTTATATTACTCACGCCGCCGACCGCCTGCGACGGAAATATCTGCGGATGCCGTCCGCGGCGAGGAAATTTCTTGTTGAGCCTTTTGTGAAAAGACTGCCAGCCTCGTCATCAAAACTGAGTTTTGATTACAAGGCGAAAAAATTTATTGAGGGAAGCAATTTCCCGCCGCAGAAGGCGCATTACTGGTGGCGCACAGTCTTCAGCGATGAT
>JBFMBQ010000230.1:0-7795 GCA_040755115.1 bacterium | reverse complement strand
ATTCAAGAGCGTATGAAAATGGCAGCCTGTGCAGTAGGATTCATCCCTGCCTTCTTCTTTCGTCCAGTGGTGATGCGGGTAGGTTCCGTCATAAAGGGTGGGGCTGAAAATGAAATTCAAAGTCTTCTCGGCATAATTTAGGTATTTCTCGTCGGGGACAACCTTATACCATTCAATCATCGCCGTAACGAACAGGTTGTTGCCGGAGAGCACTTTCGCCTTCTTCAAATGAAAATGTCTGGAAATTAATCCGCCGCTTTCCTCGTCCCACAGTCTCTTCATTACCGTATCAATCAGTGTGTTTGCCCGCTCAAGATAGAACTCGTCTTTAGTCAAGCGGTATGCGCCTGAAAGCGCAAGCAGCATCGCCCCTGCGCTCCAGTCCCACAGCGTGCCGTAGTGTTTCTCATCCTCATGCCAGTAATCCTTGTTCGCCTTGTCTATCGCCTCAAGTGAGCATTTCTTCAGATGTAGAGCGCCCGTTTCCTCGTAGTAAGAGTATGCAGCAAAGGAAACACCCGCTAAAAACACGACGGCATCTACGCCGAAGGTCTCAACAATTTTCCCTGGATCAGATTTTATAATGGAGCAGCCGAGAAGGAATATCTGATCAAGTGTGGACTTGAAATCTTTCCGTTTCGTGTATTTATAGGCATAGAAAATTCCGGGGAAGCCGCCGAGCAGACTCACCGCATTGGGGGTCTTTTCTATTTTGTTCAGTTCTGTGTCAGCGGAGCGAAAGAGTGAGAGTTGCCATTCCGCTGTTTTAATTGCCTTTTTGGTATATTCGGGCTTGTTCTCGCGCGCACCCATTTCAAACAGGAGCACCGTGGCGAACCAGGATGCGTCGCCCATCATATCGCCGCCCCAGTCGCCGCTTTCGTTCCAGTGGTTTTTTATGAGGTATTGAAAGAGTCTGTCAAAGTGCTCCTGATATAAGAATTCAGAGTGAGATGGAGTGATGAAGATGAACAAGATTAAAAGAAACAAAAATATTTTTTTTAACATGTCAATTGGTCTCCTTTTGGTAAATATGTAACTACAGATTAACCTGTATTATTCACGGTGTATGATTTGTGTAGGGCGCGGTCTCCGCACCGCGCCGATGGAACGGCGGCATTCGGAGATGCCGCCCTACAGTAAAATGCAACCTACTTTCTACCCCCATTAGTAACAATTGATTTTATATCATTCCATGATGCCGATTCTATTCCATTTGGGATAATGCAGACTCTTCTCTCATTTTCCCATTCATCAATACGATTTGAAATAGCGCGTCTTGCTGTGTTTCTAATGTTATCTGGGTTTGGCTCTACAATTATCATCATGTTATTTGTAGAAGAATTAACCCAATTTACTATTTCTTGGTTTATTCCTTTATCTCTGAATCCATATCCGCATACAATCAAATTTTCAGTGATTTTCAGAGAATTATGAAATTGACCATATAGTTCAATGAATATCCCTCCTAAATAATCCAACATCTTATTAAAAGTACCCAATAAGATTATTGGTCTGTCACTAAAAAAAGGATTTTTATTCCAGAAACCCCCTTTGGGAATAAGAACTGAATATGCACTTTTCATATCTCGCCTAAACCAGAACCAGTTAATTGAACCATGTAATTTAAAAAAGCGAATCTTTGAACCACCATAATCAAACAAATCCGCATTCCAGCGAAAAAATGCTTCATCTTGTATTTCTTCAAAGCCATCCACAAAATGGACACCTTTCTTTCTTAAATACGATTCCAAGTCTTTGTCGTGATTTAATGTGAATATATCTACATTTGATATATCGCCATCCTTACAAACATCTTCTATAAAACCAAAATGGCTAAGACCGGATGGATCTCCCGGAAACATTCCACATGCAACATCAGAAATATAATTCACTGCCTCATAAAAAAGATATATGTGATCCTTCCACCCAACTAACAGCGATTGAATATCTGGATCTAACATTATTTTATCCCTTAATGCTTGAACCGCCGGATTATCATATTCTCCTGTTTCGTTATCGTATAACTGACCGGCAACATAATATAGATCTTCATAATTTGTCTTATGTTTTCTTCTACGAATAGAATAGTAACCATCTATCTCGGTTTTGATCCGTTTCAGAAAAGCCAAAATCCTGGGAATATATTCATCCGATTCACCTCTATAAAAATCTGGGGGGGAATTAAGGCGATAAATTTCATCTTCTGTACGAAGTACATTTTCGCCAGACAGAATCCGTTCCGTTATTTCATCAGTTGAAGGACGCCCTGAAGGCAATGAAATTCCTGCACCTAATAAGAGTGCAATTTTTATTTTTCTATTAGACATAATATTTTAAGAAATTATTGTATTTACTTAACCCAAGTATCTCTGCGTTTTTAAGTTATTTTAGAATTTGGAGTGCGACATCACGATGTCGCTTTCAATTCGGGCGACATGTCGCCCGAAAACAAAGCGGTGTCTTGCCATCGCACTCCAAAAGTTATACATTTCATTTAGTTCTCAAGTACCTTATTCATATTTAGTGTGGGTTACCGGAGTCAAATAAATACCACTATCACTATTTATTTAACAAGTAAATCTTTTAAATGTTTCTATACATTTAATTTTTCTTCGTATAATCCTATCACAATTTCTCGTGCGCGTGCGCTGATTTCGTGCAGGAGGTCTTTTGTGATTTCCCTGTCATAGTATTTTTCAAGTGTGAAAAGTTTGCCGATGCGCACTTTGACTGACTCGTAAATCAACAGTTTTGCGCCGTGCCTGAATTTTTCAAGCGGCGTAAACATCTGGACGACAAAACCCGGCACTTCAGTGAGGAGTTTTTCGTTATAACCGATGACGGCTATGGGGACTATGGGGACCTTTGCCTGTAGTGCGATGCGGGCGAATCCGGTATGGAAGCGTATGATCTTTTCATCAAAGGACGGATTCAAAAAATTGGCTACCCCTTCGGGAAAGATGCCGACGAGTTCGCCGTGGGAGCGGTTGAGGGTTTCCACTGCGAGTTTGATAGAGGCGCGGCTTTTCCTGCCGCCTTCAATGTTGATGGGGATGATGCCCGCCTGCTCGCAGAACCAGCGGACAACGGGGATGTTGAAATGGAAATCCACGCCAGCCCAGTTCACGATTCGCGGCAGCGACATAGCGATGAAGATGGGATCAAGCCAGCATCTATGGTTGCCGATGAGCAATGCTGCGCCGCGTCTCGGCACATTTTTAACGCCCTCCCCGGTTACAGGTATTGCCTCGCCAAGGGCGGTTCTCATTAATCCCTGAACGGTTAGTTTATAAAAAAGTTTTTGACGGATGTTCATTGTTCAAATTAGACAGGATGAACAGGATAGACAGGATTGTTGAGGAAAACATTACGATTGTATCTGGAGCGTGCGCTGGACTTCGCTCCTGTAATTCTCTATCTGTGTCTTTCGCTGTTGTTCCGTCCAGCCGAGTATTCCGCCCATCGTCTTCGCCGCCGTTTCAACACAGTCAAGACCGAGGCATTTGCTTCTGCCGATGAGGCATCGCCGCAAGAGGAAATCACCGGGGGTAACCGCCAGTTCATTGCGTGCGGCGTGAACGATCTGCGCAAGAATATCCGGATGGTGCGCGCAGATTTTTTCTTTCCAGGTCGGGTTTTCTTCCGTAAGGGCGAGGATTTCGCGGAAGCGCGTCCCGTAGTTGCGGATAAGCAATTCAATGGTTTCCCGCTCTACGCCATACCGTGCTGTTTCCGCAGGCACGGCGGTCTTTATGAATTCTTCAACCTTTTCGTAAGAGCCGTGCAGTTCAGGGAAGAAGGGAGTCTTGTAGGTCAGGCAAGGCGTCCTTCTGCCGATTTTGCGCTGCACGATGTCAACCACCTGCTGGGCAGCATCACGATAACTTGTGATTTTCACCCCGCTGACCGATATAAAACCTTCAATCTCCGTGTGGTCAAAGATTTCGTGTTTTCTTGAGATGGCGGAGGTTCTTTTGCCGGGGCGGCGTATTGCGTTTTTTATGCGGCTGTAGCGGTCTGCCCGCGCCGTAACCAGCGGTCTGACCCGCGCATAAGAGTAGATCACATCTTCGGGTTTCAGGTTCAGTTCGGGGAAAGCGCGGTTTATTTCGTGCAGCAGCATGCGTGTATCTTCCCGCGTTGTCGGGATCTCATCCAGCGAGCCGTCATAATCGGTATCGGTGGTGCCGACGAGGCTGAAATCATACCAGGGGATGACGAAGAAGGCGCGCTTATCTTCCGTAGGGAGTGCGGCTGCGTGGTCTGTGAATTTTTTTACGAAGAGATGAATCCCTTTGGAACCGCGGATTTTATTCTGGAAGGCAGCATCGTAAAGATGCCGTATTTCGTCGCACCATGGACCGGCTGCATTTATTACCTGCTTCCCGATGACCTGATATTCCTCGCCTGTTATTTCATCCTTCACGACCACGCCGACAACTTTTCCTTCTCCGCGCAGTAATTTGATGCAGCGGGCATAGTTTACCGCAGTGCCGCCGCGGTGGATGCCGTCAAGTATGTTCTCAAGACACAATCGCTCGGGGTCAATCTGGCAATCGTAATACATGGCGCCGCCGATGAGTCCGTCTTTGCGTAGTTTGGGAAGATGTTTCAAAACCTCGTCGGGCTTGAGCATTTTGTGTCTCTTTTTGGAGAGGTAGAACCGCAGATAATTCGTAATTGACCCGTGCCGATCAAAAAGGAACAGGTTGCCGATATAATCAAGGAAATCATATAGAAACATACCTGTTTTAATCAGAGGTACGCCGCCTTTGTCGCCGTGGTAGATTGGGTAGATGAAAGCGATTTCGCGTGCGAGGTGGGGTGCGAGCGTGGTGATGATGTCGCGCTCGCGCAGCGCCTCAATAAGGAGCGGGAATTCCAGTTGGGGGAGGTAGCGTATGCCGCCGTGCGCCATTTTGGTTGAGCCGGCTGTTGTGCCCGATGCGAAGTCGCGTTTTTCCAGCAGGACAGCGTCCAGCCCGCGCATCACCGCATCACGAAAAATGCCTGCGCCTGCGATGCCGCCGCCGATGATAACAACATCATGCTCGCTCTCGGAAAGTTTGTGGAAGATTTGTTCTCTGAACTCCGCACTCCACATTATTTCACCCATGCCATTGATTCGTGATGGGCATACGCCGCCCGATGCCGTAAGCCTTGCGCGAGACCTTTATCCCGCGGGGGATCTGATCGCGCTTGAATTCGGAGTTCTTATACAAGCGTGCAACTTTTTCAACCAGTTCCCTGCCGTAGCCGCGGGAGACGATTTCCTTTATGCTCAA
Source organism: bacterium (assembly GCA_040755115.1). GTDB lineage: Bacteria > UBP15 > UBA6099 > UBA6099 > JBFMBQ01 > JBFMBQ01. Next base: position 2,507 of record JBFMBQ010000230.1, on the reverse strand, counting down.
GCAGTCCTCCACAAATAGTTTAAGTATAGGATCAAGTTCTGAATATGGCGGCAGCGTGTCAGAGTCCTTCTGGTCTGGCGCAAGTTCCGCCGATGGCGCTTTGAGCAGGATGTTTTGCGGAATGATCTCTTTTTCCCTGTTGATATACCGCACGATCTTATAAATTTCTGTTTTATAGAGGTCGCCGGGTATGTTTTTACCGCCAGCGCCGTCGCCGAACAATGTGAAATATCCCGTTGAGATTTCCGATTTGTTGCCGGTGGTGCAGACGAGGTAATCGTATTTTCTTGAGATTTTCATCAGGATTTGCATACGGCAGCGCGCCTGATCGTTTTCTTCTGCGAGTCCGAATTCGGTCTTGCCGAAGGCTCGCTCAAAAGTTGCCATCCCCGCTTCAAACATCTCTTCAATGGGTACCACCACATGGCGCACGCCAAGATTTTCGGCAAGTCGGGCGGCGTCGTCCCGGCTGTGTTCAGACGAAAAACGAGACGGCATTGAAACGCTCATCACTTTATCCGCCCCAATCGCCTGCGTGGCTATATACAGCGTGTAAGCGGAATCAATACCACCGCTTGATCCGACGACTATGCCCTTGAAGCATCCCTGCTTTTGGAAATAATCGCGCAGGTTGAGCGTGTGTGCCCTGATTATTTCTTCCTCTTTAGAGTAGGGTGGCGCGGGCACTTCGGCGCCCGTCCATGTGTCAGCATCAAGATTAAAAACAAGGATTTCTTCTTCAAAACCTGCCGCACGGGCAATGATATTGCCTCTGCAATCGGCTGCGAAACTACCGCCGTCAAATACGAGTTCATCCTGCCCGCCGACCATATTCACATATATGAATGGGACGGGGCTTTTCTTGAGATGACGCTTTACCAATCCTTCACGCTCTGATCCCTTGCCTACATAAAAAGGCGACGCCGAGATGTTCACGATAAAATCTGCGCCGCGCTCGTATAACAGTTTCGTTACTTTATCTTCATAATCTTCATCCCAGAGGTCTTCGCATATCTCTATTCCCACGCGCTGCGCCCTGCCCGCAAGCGGAAGCCTCACAGGACGGATTTCCTCCTTCGTTCCAGCCCGAAAATAACGCTTCTCATCAAACACATCGTAATTCGGCAGGAGCGTTTTTTTGACAAGACACACGACCTCGCCATCGTTTACCACCGCTGCAACATTGTATACGGGGGGCGATACCTGTTCGCCCTTTTTCTCCTGTTCTTTCTTTTCCCTTAATACGCCGCCGATTATCGCTGCGATGCCTTTTGTCTGCGGCGCAACGATTTCCTTCAGCACTTTTTCATTTTCTTCAACGAAGCCGTTTTCAAACAGCAGGTCGTTTGTGGGGTAACCTGTGATGAACATTTCAGGCAGTATGACAAGATGGACGCCCTGTTCCTTCGCCTGCTGTATAGCAGCCACTGCCCTCTCGGCGTTTCCGACGAGGTCGCCGACAGTTGAGTCTAATTGCGCCATCGCAATGCGAATTTTCATTGCCATAAGACTAACCTTACATAACCAGAACCAAAAAGGATGAACCACGGATTAACACCGATATACACTGATATTTGCGCCGAAGGCGCAAATAAAAATCTGTGTTTATCCGCGTCCATCTGTGGTTCCAAAGTCTTTGCTTTCTTGCGAAAGATTTCAGTCATAAGATACAAATGATTTCATTATTATAGCAGATTATATTTTTATCCACGAATTTCACGAGTTTCACTAATTTTTTGGTGCTTCGTTTCAATTAACAGGAATATTTAAAAACTTTTCTTGAATACTTTTGAATATGTGTTAAACTACTTGTAACCTTTCTGCTCCAAGCGGACTGACGGGTGAGTCGCAGTGGAGCCGACAGACCAGAGGGAGGTGAAAACTTTTGCGTAACTACGAAGTCCTCTATATTGTTGATCCCAGAATTGAAGCAGATGACTTAACCAGTCTGAACGACAGGATTGCAGGTTTGATTACTGGCGGCGGCGGTGAAGTGCTGGAAGTCAATGACTGGGGCAGCCGCAGATTAAGTTACAGCATCGGTGAATTGAGGGAGGGACGGTATTTGCTCATCAAATTCCGTTCGCTTCCTGATTTCATCCGCGGACTTGATCGCCAGTTGAGATTGCTCCAGCGCGTAATACGCTACACCATATCACAGCAAAGGAGTAAAGACCATGCTTAACAGGATAGTCTTAGTAGGACGCCTGACATCTGACCCTGAGATACGGTATGTGAGCGACACTGGGACGGCATTGACGAAGTTCAGAATTGCCGTGGACAGGAGGTTTCAGGGACAGAAGGGGGAGAAGAAGACAGATTTTATACCGGTGGTAACCTGGGGCAAACTGGCGGAGAGGTGCAAGGAATTTTTAGTCAAGGGGCAGATGGTGGGCGTGGATGGTGAATTGCAGATACGGGAGTGGGATACACCGCAGGGCGAGAAGCGGCGGATGGCGGAGGTGCGAGCGGACGATGTTCGGTTTTTGAGCCGCCCCGCAGCCGGG
>JBFMBQ010000229.1:0-10972 GCA_040755115.1 bacterium | reverse complement strand
ATTTCGCGAATCTCAGGATAATTTGGCCTCAGGCGCACCGCCTCTTTGTATTCCATCAGTGCTTCCTGGTGAAGATGTTTCTGAAAAAGTGCGTTGCCAAGATGAAAATGTATGTTTGCCTGTTTGGTTTCGTTTGTGTCCTCGGAGTGCAGCAGGCTGTTGGGTTCGTTTTCTATGTCCTGCGTCTTGCGATCCACTGTTCGCATTAACTGCCCGAAAGCGTTTTTTGCAGCGATGTATTTCGGATTAATATTAAGGGATTCTTTGAACTCGTTGATTGCCTTTTCCTTCATATTCAATTCCAGGTATGTCAGCCCGAGGTAGTAATGTCCATCCGCGAATTCGGGCGCCATCTCAGTGGCTTTTTCAAAACATTTGCTCGCCTCTTCAAAATTGCGCATTGACAGGTATCCCCTGCCGAGACTGATCAGGACATTGGCATTCTCAGGGTCAAGTGTCAGCGAGCGATGGAATTCTTCTATAGCATTCTGATACTCTCCCTGATCCAGATACACCTTGCCATAGGAGAAATGTTCCGCCGCTGTGATCTTGTCAAATTCTCTCGCCATTTTCCTGCCTGTGCCTGTCCAATAAGATTTTAATCAGATTCACATCCCTGTATAGACAATAACCATGTTGGGTCAGGTAGATTGCATTGCATTAATTTTAATCTTAACATTATATCACAATTACAGAATTCAGCGAATGAATTAAAAAATTAATCTTTTATTTCAAAGCAATTTTTTCACCATCAATTTTTTCAGCCTTGCATACCGCGGGAGCGATCCGCCTATCAGAGGAAACGCATACTCAAGAAATTTTTCTGTAATATCGTTGCCCGCTTCGTTTATGTATTCATCAGGCACTTTTTTCTCGGCATTCGCCACCTTTTCCAGTTCAACCAATCCTGTTGTGCATCTGTAAGGCTTTTTCCTCACACGCTCAAGCGTAATCATTTTTCCCGATTCGCCTCTCACGGCATGACGCACCGCGCGTTTGCCCGCCAGATACGCCTCACACAGATCAACACCGGAGGCGCACAATATTGATACGCGCTGGATTGTCCCAGGCTTGTCAAACCGCGCTTTCAGGTTGAGATTATCCGCTATCAGGGAGCACAGAACATCTGACACGCCTCCCAGTTGCTTGTGCCCGAAGCCATCAGTATCAATTCGGCGGCTTGATGCGGTCAGATACTCTCCCTTTTCGTCTCTGAGTCCTTCACAAACCGTGATAACAACCCGTCCCGTTTGTTTGTAAATTCTATCCACATCGGCGATGAACTTTTCCTCGTTGAATGGCTTCTCAGGCAGATATATGAGATTCGGCGGGTCGTCTTTGTGTTCGCGGGCAAGCGCAGTTGAGGCGGTAATCCAGCCTGCGTTGCGTCCCATTGTTTCAATCACCTTCACAGTGTCAGAGGTGTATATCGCAGCCGTATCCAGCCCCGCATCGCGCACCGCTATCGCCAGCCACCGCGCCACGCTCCCGTAGCCCGGCGAATGATCCGTGTATGCAAGGTCATTGTCAACTGTTTTGGGTATGCCCATCACCCGCAGCATATAACCTCTTTCCTCCGCAAGTTTGTCCACCTTGTCGGCAGTGTCCATACTGTCGTTGCCGCCGTTCATTATGAAATACCGTATGTTGTGTGCTTCAAGAACTTTTAGTATCCGCTCGTAATCGTCGCCTTTCAACTTATAACGACACGAACCGAGCGCCGAAGAAGGCGTCTTTCTCAGAAGTTCTATAGTTGATGTGGACTCTTTCCCCAGGTCAATCATTTCCTCGTTGAGGACACCTAAAATGCCGTTGACCGCGCCATAGACCTTTTTGATTTCCGGATGCCTGAACGCCTCCTTTATTGCCCCCGCAATGCTGCTGTTTATTACCGCTGTAGGTCCGCCCGACTGCGCAAGCACGCAGTTGCCTTTAAGTGTTTTCGCCACTCTCATCACTCCTTTAGACTGATTTTGTTTCTCCGTGTTTCCGTGTTTCAGTGGTTAAATTTAAGAAAAATATTTAGTTAGCGCGTCAATATCCCTTCCGCGATTTTCGTTCATTATTTTTATTGCCTCTTCCGCTTTAATGCCCTCATGCACGATCTCACTCACCGCCATCGCCACAGCACGCGGGTCATCCATTCCCGGAAAGAGGATATTTCTCCCGACCAGTGCGCCGCGGACATTGCCCCCGGCGTTTAATCCCATGTGGAATTGCTCCATAAGCGGCGTCGGGTCGCCTTTGGATTCGCCCCCGAGCATAAGTATCGGGGCGGTCGTGGCGCGCGCCACCCTCTCATAACCGTCGCAATATGGTATCTTCAGCCATATCCGCGCAGATGAATCGCCCAGTGCTGCTGCCACGCCAACCGCCTTTATAAGCGCATCCGCTTCCTTCTTGACCTTGAACTTGCCGTCAACTTTCTCCACCGCCAGCACCTCAAGGAAGGAATACAGGTTATAACGATTAAGTTCCGTGATCGCTTTTGCGCAGTATTCTATTGTGTCCACAGAATGCACATCATCGTCGCAGATGCGGAACATCAGTTTTGCGGCATCAAGCCCCAGTTTGTGGATGCGCTCGGCTGTGAAGGATGTCATCCGGTCGTCCATCTCAAACACCGCCCCGCTGAGCCCTCCGCGGTTCATGCATCCAAGTATTACCTTGTCGTCAAGGAAGGCATGACCGTCGGCTTTCCTTAACAGATGCTGCACCAGCAGGAGGTCCTCTATCACATCCGTTGTGCCCATCACGCCATCAAAACCGGGACTGGTTATGACACGCAGCACCCTGCCTAAATATTCCTGCCTGTCGCCCATAGCCACAGGGTCGTCCATAACAGAAGTAACACGCCGTGCGGGATGGTCTGATGCAAGTATCGTGAGCATGCCGTCGTATGTGAGTTTTTTTCTGCGCTTACGGCTTTTCGCTTCCTTTTCAATAATTTCCGGCGCCTTGCCGCTTGCGCGCAACTCCGTTATCATCTCCATCAATTCAATCGGGAAAAACTCCCCGATCTGGAACTTGTAATCACCGATTTCATAGCCCGCCATATTTGTTCACACCTCCAAACTCAAAACAATATACAAAATTTTCGCCTTATGTTAATCGTTTTCGGTCATTTTTTCAATATATAAATTTAGACGCTGAATACGCTGAATACACTGGTGCACGGTGATTTGAAGAATGGAGATTGTTTATGTTTTGTTTCCCTTAACAGGTTTAATGAATGAAATCAGGGCTTCAATTAACATTATTAATGAGAGAAGAATGAGGAAAACAGCCACCCATGGCACAGGGTCTGCGTTGATTGTGAATATTCCTTCCTTTGTGAAGCTTTTTGTGATCAACCTCATCAGCGCCCAAATGCTTGTTACATACATAAAAGTGGTAGGGAGGGCGGTAACAACTGCAATGATCTTTACCTTGAAAGTGCGCACAATCCATACCGTAACACAAAGCAGCGCGATGGCAGCGAGCAATTGATTGCTGGCGCCGAAGAGGGACCAGAAATATTTCCATGCTGGACTTGACTTGCCTGTGGCTGGATCGATCATAGTTCGCATGACAAAAAACAGTGGGGCTGCTGCTGTGATCAGGTTCGCAGCGAGACGGCCCCATCTGCCCCGCAAGCCTGTTAGTTCTTCAATGATGTAGCGGCCAAGTCTTGTGCAGACATCAAGTGTGTCATATACGAAAGTGGTGAAGGCGAGAAGACCGAAGGAAATGCCGAAAGATGCAGGCACACCGAATGTCTCAAGGAAGCGGCCAATGCCGGCGGCGTATATGAAATTCGGCGACTTCTGCACTAACGCACTTTCTTTCGCAAGTATTATCACGCAGCACAGCGAAATAACCGCTACGAAAGCCTCAAGGAGCATGGCGCCGTAACCGATGATCTTGGCGTCCGTTTCATACCTCAGTTGCTTGCATGTAGTGCCCGAAGAAACAATAGCATGGAAGCCGGAGCAGGCGCCGCATGCAATGAGGATGAAAAGCATCGGGAAGACAGGATCGGGGCTTCCAGCAATAACGGCGGGATATTTGACAGACTCGCCGCTTAAGATGAGTCCGAGCGTCCCGCCGATAAGCACAATATACAGGAAAAAACCGCCTAAATACCCTCTCGGTTGGAGCAGCAGCCACATCGGGACGAGCGAGGCTATATAACAGTAAACCAGTAACATGACATCCCACATCTTGATCGCTACGCTTACTGCCTGCGAGGGATCGGATGCCAGCCCCAACCTCAACACAATGTCATCAAGACTGAACGGGATGAATTTCCCGCACCAGATTGCCACGCCGACAAGAGGCAGAAAGATCACCGTGGCGGCGAAGAGCGACAATTTCGCATACCGCATCAGCAGCCCCATAACAATCGGAAGTCCAAGATATATCAGCGACGATGCCGCTATTGCCCCGCCTTTCACTTCTTCTCCGTTGTCAAGTTTCACCATACCAACAAAAGAACTGGCGGTGATGTCAGTGAAAACAACGATTATATACACGAGAGTAACCCAGATGAATATCAGAAAGATGATAAATGCCCGACGGCTCATGTACTCGCGCACGAGTTCGGTGATTGAGCGCGCTTTGTGTCGGACTGAAGCGATGAGCGTGGTCATATCGTGAACGCCGCCTATGAAAATGCTTCCCACTATGATCCACAGAATCGCCGGCAGCCACCCCATCCTCACACCTGCGACAATCGGTCCCACGATAGGACCCGCCGCCGCTATTGCCGAAAAATGCTGCCCTAACAGGAATTTTGGCTCAATCGGCACATAGTCCACATCGTCACGCATCTCAACGGCAGGCGTCTTCGCCCTCCGATCAAGACGGAACATTCGCGCAAGAAAAGAACCATATAAAAAGTAGGCAATAAGCAGACAGGCAGCCGCAATACCGAGTATCACTGTGATATTCAATGTATATCCCCCCTTTTATTCTTTGGTGATAATGTAAACGGTATCGGTTGGTGCGGTATCTGAAAGAATAACAGTCATCCCGCCTGTGTGCGAAGCAACCGTTTCAATTTCTGACAAATTTATATACAAATCGGCCGCGAACAGCGTTACAGTTGAATCAAGGTTCGGCGCCGTCTGCTCCAGTACTGCGCCGGTCGGCGAACCTTTTTTACCTATGAAAGCATGCGATTGGGCAAGTTCGGTGTTTATATCGGCAGCCAGTCCATACACCCGAAGCGCATCAATTGCGCCTGTGGTCAGGAAAACGCCCGGTCCCATAAACACCGTTCCTAACAGGATTGCGCCCTCAGGCTGCGCGCGGAGGAATCTTTCCATCGCCTCGCCCTGTTCGGCAGCAGCGTATGTCTCAAAACCCGCTTTTGCCAAAACCTCTTTGCCGTCAGGCGACAGAACAGCGAGGTTGTATCCGACAGCGCCGCTTGAATAATCCCGCCCGTCTATGAAGATCCTTGAAGGATTATAGCCTATCATTGAGGAGTGAATGAGCACAGATGCCTTCAGGTTCATATTGCCGTCGGGCGGCTCGGCGATGATTTTCATTCCGATGCCTTCGCTCCGAAGCATCAGGAACGCCTCGTATAAATCCCGCCCCGTTATATTCGGTATCACCCCTTGTCTGACCGCATCACCGAGTTTCATTTCCTGCACTTTATGCTCAATTTTTCGGCGCTCGCCTTCAGGTGAAAAATACAATTCCATTTGATTGGGGAGTTTCCCGACAGAGTTCAAGCCTGTAATCGTCTCAATTGTAGTAAGTGGTGACCGAAACCGCTCGCCGATTTCCTGCCCCAGACTGCGGATTTCGTTATCTCCGCCCGCAAAAATGATCAATCCGTCAAGTGTCCTGACGCTCAATGTCAACGGCTCTTCCTGTGCTGAAATTACAACAGCGGGGATCAAAAAAAATGTCAAATGAATAACAAAGATCAAATGAAAAATTCGGGTTAGATGGTAGATGGTAGATGGTAGATGGTAAACGACCGTCTTCCGTCTTCCGTCTTCCGTCTTCCGTCTTCCGTTTTCCATTGCTGGTTGGTGGTTAGTAGATGACTTGATTTTTGAATTATGACATTGATTTGTCATTTGGATTTTGACATTTGACATTAATCCGCATTCCGCACTCACAAATACTGTCTTATACTGATGCCAAGCCCCGGGCGGAACTTGCCCGCCTTGTCGGTTTCAAGATACACATCCATCGGGACATCGTATTTCCAGACTTTCAGGTAGCGGGAGAAGCCGAACCTCTTTTCCTCGCTGAAAGGACTGCCCTTGCCCTGCCGCTCCAGAGCAAAGTCTACATAGATTGATTCAATGTTCCATCGGTTCAGAGGGTCGTGCTGGTTAAAGTAGTCCCTGACGCGCATTATTGAAAAGAAACGGTTTTCCCACAGCGGCTTGCGGGGCTCGCCTGTGAGGCGTGCGAAATCGTTGTTGAACCGCAGATATATCAGGTAAAACCGACGATAAGAAATATTGAAGTTCACCTCGCCTCTTACCCATGATGCGCTGCCGGAGCCGTACAGTTCTATGTCAAACTCTCCTGTGTAGAGGAATTTTTTTCTTGTATAGGGGCGAAGTGTCTCGCCTAACTCGTGTGAATATGTGAAGATGAAGTTGAAGTGATCGTCTATTTCCCCCTGATCTTTGTAGTCCTCAACTTTGAGATTGCCGAATATGCCGCTGAGAGCGGTGTGTTTTTTTTCGCTGTTGAAGGAGAACTGGTAGCCGAAGCGGTCTGCTTTGAAGGTAAGCGGGCGGCGGTCTGGTGGGTTTTTGATTTCAACGCCTTCAAAGCGCACCAGAGAACGGAATTCGTCGTCGCCGTAGGAAAGTTCCGTGTGCGTTCGCTCCTTGACCCTTCTGTCAATATTTCCGGCGGAGATTGTTGTTTTGCCTTCCCGATAGCGGATATTTGTTCCAAAGGCGATATTGTGGTAATTCTGGAGGTTATCCAGGCGGATGCGCGAGTGGTAAGACGGTGTTAACGGGTGGTCGCGCATTATCGCCAGATCACGCTCGTCAAATTTTTCAAACAGGTTCTCCACGAACACGCTCCAGCGGTCTTCTTTCTCTTTCCCGATGAAAAATGTCCCGTCCATATCCTGCCTGTTCATACGGTTCAGTAAATCCTTGAGTTTTAGATATGCGAGTCCCTCGTATTTGATGTCGGCAACAACGCCTTCAACAGCCGTGTTGCTCACTTCAACCTGCGCCTTTTTGGTTATTTTCGGTATCACCTGCACGATGACATTCTTCTTTTCAAATGCAGGGTGCACATCCGAGCGCAGCGGGATGTTGAAGGGAATGGAAAAAAATACCCGTTTGGGAGGGATTTTAACTGATGCCGGCGTCCCCTCAGGGCTTATCAGACGCAGCGTTACGCCGCGGGCGAGCACCTTGTCCTCAATCTGCACGGGAATGAACAGCACCTCTGTGTTTCTTTCCTGCTCTTTAATCAGTGATATGTGAATTTCATCGCCTTCGTCCGTTTTTACTGTAAAGAAATCGCCCGTAATGTCATCAACTTGCAGGAAATGGAGCCTGCCGTTGAGCATCACGGCGATACCGCTGCGGATTTCTTCCTCAGTTGTGGCTATCACATCCTGAGGCTGCAAATCGCTGTTCAGTTCCTCACTTCCTGCGCTTTTCGGCAGCAGAAGAAAAAATAATATGACTATTATTCCAATAACGGCATGTGCCACCCCCAAACTCGTTTGGGGACGCCACAAGCCACTTTGCACTTTGCACTTTGCACCTTGCACTTTATCTAACCTCAACCCGCCTTTATTATCTTCTTAACTGTATGATTTCAACTTCATCCGCCGGATCAGTCCCCGTGATAATCACCATTGTATTTTCACTCCTGAATGTCTTTTTGAGTTTTTCTTCGTCTGAAAGTCGGTCAAAATCCCCTTTTTTCACGGCATTGAATGCGAAGAAGGCGAGAATTTTTTCAGCATCAGCCGCTTCAAGTAACTCTATCGGCGGCAATTCCGCCCTTAAGATGGCGCGGCGCAGCGGCATGCGCAGCGATTCAAAAGTGCCTTCCGCTCCCAATTTCAGCCTTGTGAATAATTGTATCGCTATGCCCTCGCCATACTCATTTTTTATATAGTCATTAATTTCACGCAGCACCCATTTCTTTTCCGTCTGTTCTGCTAATTTTTTCTGCAATGCCCTTACGGTTTTCTCCTCGCCTGAAACCAGCGCCGCTCCGTCTGTCGCGCGTATTGTTATTGATAGTTGTTCAGCATAAACAGAAACGCAGAAAAACAACATGAATATTATTCCCGTAACTGCGCCGCAAAACTGTAGGGCGCGATCTCCGTATCGCGCCGAAAACTTTGATTTCAATGCAAAAAGTAGCCAGTAGATAGTAGCCAGTAGCCATGGTAATTTGGTGTTAATCTGCCGTTGCTGGCTACTGGCTACTGGTTGCTGGCTACTATATGCTAAACATTTTGCACTTTGCACTTTGCACTTTGCACTTTGCATTTTGCCCAACCTTAATCTATTTTTTTTCTTCCTGTTGTATTGTTGCATTGATCAATCTGGCGTATTCCGCGGAGATATTGTTTATCGCCTCATTCATTGTGAAAGCGTCTTCCGCTGTTATCTCAGTCTTCATAATCACGCTCAGGTTTTCCAGCACCGGTTGCGGTATGTCTTTCACAAATATATTTTGAAGCCACATAAGCGCCGAAAGAGCGAGTTCAGCGCGCACCGGGATCGATTCCATTCCGTAAATTGCCCGATCAAGACCTTTCTGGATTTTAAGCATTGTGCTCGCATCATTAAGGGTGTTTTCAAGCAGGTATAAGCGATGAAGTTCTTTTTCAAAGTATTCAAACACAAATTTTGAATGCGAGTTCTGGGTTGTTTGATTAATCACGATTGTCCCCGCTTCAATAGCCCGAAGTCGTGCGAGTGTGGAGGCAAACTGCTGGTTGTGCCGAGCGATCATAAATTCCTGACTTGTGATGATGGTCTGATAGGTGGTAAATAATGTGAGCGGGATGGGGTTCGGCTGAAGCCTGCCGCGTGAAATTCTTAACAATTCTGTCTGTCTGAGCGCGTTTACTTTTTCGTGCAGAAAAATTTTGTTTTTCTCGGAAAGATTCACTACCTCGGCGTTTGCGGATATTGCAAAAAGTAGCCAGTAGATAGTAGCCAGTAGCCAGCAATGGAAGATTGGAAACGGAAGACGGAAGACGGAAGATGGAAGACGATTAAACATCATCTTACTTCTACCGTCTACCATCTTACCCAATCCCTGGCTACTGGCTACTGGTTGCTGGCTACTATATGCTAAACATTTTGCATTTTGCACTTTGCACTTTGCACTTTGCATTTTATACCGCCTCAACCTGTTTTATTTGACCTGTATTATTTTATCTGGAGGGGACTGACAGATTTGTTATTCTCAAATCAAACAATAATTGACGCCGTTCTGTGCGCCAGCCAAAACTTGTTTTGACACAATTATAAGTCCGTGAAATTCGGTATTCAACCTCATCAAACAGGCCATCTTCCAGATCATACTGCGCATTGATTGACAGAAAAATTTTCTTAGCGATAGGCACACGCGAATTGATAAAGAGTTTATCGTTCGGGTCAACACGGTCGTAAAAAAGTTGAGCCGCGCCGCCCTGATCAAAGTGCATAAACTGCACACCGAACAGCCTGCCTGATTCCGCTGATGTCCCCATCCCGACACCTGCCCCTGCCGCACCGTACTTTTTACCGCCCGCGTAGAGTGCGCCCCTCGCATCCGCAATCAATGAAAATCCCCAGTTGCTTACCCGACCGATGGGATGCTGGAAATAAACTTTCCCCAGACCTCGTTCTATCGGTGAACTGCGGCTTGAATCGCGCATACGCCCGCCTTCCATTGTAAATTGAAAGGGCGATAAACCTTCAGACAGCCGCAACGGCTTGAACTGATATTCAATATTCGGCAGGTTCCAGACCACAACTGGTCCTAAATAGCGGAAGTATCCGGTGTTTTCTTTCCACTGTTTGCCGTAACTTACATTCAATGTGCCCGATTTCTCGTCCTTTTTTATTGCAATTTCAGGAAAAAAACCGCTGAGAAAGAAATAGTTTATATTTGCTTTTGGCGAAAGGTTTTTCAAATAAGGCAAAGAGATGCTGCTGCCGATGAGGATGCCGCCGAAGCGGTTGTAGCCGAGTCGGAGTGGTGAAACAGAAAAGGGGCGGGCAGGGCGGGCGGTGGTGTAGGCGCCGTCTCCCGCTGAAGCGAACGAAAACGAATAATCACCCCAGGTAAAGAGCCGCCGGTTCCACAGATGGACAGATGTTTTTTTTAGGTTTGCCCTGCCGTCGGCATCAAGACGGAGGCTGCGGGCGGTTATGTGATAATCCATTTTTGACAGTTCGCAGGTGGTGGCGCGGACATTGCTCAGGAGCAGGCTGTTTTCTTCAAAGGTCATTTCTTCAGCGGCAATGTTTACGCCGCGAACGCAGCCCACAGGGCGAGCAAGTCTGCCTGTGGCGGCATCGTAATTGTAATTTAGCCCATCGGCAGTAAATTCAACATCTTTCTGCTGGAATCTTACTGTCTGCGTGGAAAACAGGGTTTTATCCTGCCTGTCTATTTTGACCTGTGATGTTTTTATTTTGAAATCCTTGCCTTCTATAGTAACATCGCCTGATATATCAACGGTTTCTTTCTCAAGATCGTAATGAGCGTCTTCAACTTCAATATGCAAAGGAATATCAGGCGGCAGCTCATTCTCGTTTGCCGTGAGAAAAAATGCTGGAAAAGTAAAGAAAACAAAAAACAGAAAAATAAATTTACATTTTTCAATTTTCATTTTTTATTTTGTATTATACACCCGTGTCAATTTGGAGTGCGACAATTATTTGGCGCTATCCTGCTCAGGCGCCAAATTTCTATGTATATGGACATATTTGTCCCTTGTTTCCCGTATTTTATGCATTAAATTTGAGAC
>JBFMBQ010000228.1:0-5288 GCA_040755115.1 bacterium | reverse complement strand
TTACTATGCGCGCAGCCGTGCGTTTATATTTCCCGGCGAGGAAGATTTCGGCATCACACCGCTTGAGGCGCAGGCGTCGGGCACGCCAGTCGTTGCCTACGGCGCAGGCGGAGCACTTGAATCGGTCGTTGATGGTGAAACGGGTGTGTTTTTTGACAAACAGGACCCCGATTCGCTTGCACAGGCGGTGCTTCAACATGACAGGATGGATTTCAGCCCGGCCGTAATTCGCCGACACGCGGAAAAATTTGATGTTGAAATCTTTAAGAATAAAATTAAAAATTTTGTCGTGGATAAAGTAACAGATTTTTCACGCAAAGGCATGTCCTGAATGGAGCGAAGGGGCGCAGAGAAGGCGCAAATCACGCATGCGGAATATATAATTCTGGTTTACTAAAACGGGAAAGAGCGAAAATGTCGCCAAAAACAATGCGGATACTTTTTTTCTGGCTGCTTCTGATCACGGATGCCGTGATCTCTTTCTGCATTATACTGATCGCTTATGAGATACGAGTTTCACCAATCACCGCACAGGCGCACATGCCCCCGATGTCAAGTTATATTCAGTTGGGCTACATCTTCGCCTTCCTCAATCTGTATTTTATGTATGTCTTCGGTATGTATAAGGACACGCGCGGTCGCTCAGGCATTGATGAACTTTTTGGTGTGCTCAAGAGCGTTACCGTCTGCCTGCTGCTTATACTTGCGCTGTCCTTCTTTTACAGGGATTTCTCATATTCGCGCCTTGTTCTTGCGTACACATTCATTCTCGCATACTTTTTGCTCGGCACATCGCGATATGTTCTGATTCGGATTGAGCGCTCGCTGCTAAGGGCGGGTTACGGACGCAGGAAACTGCTGATAGTGGGGACGGGCGGGCATTTTGATGCGCTCGTGAAAAAAATTACCGAAAAACCCGAAATCGGCTATATGATACTCGGATATATAGAGGAAAAACCATCTCATACCCTGGCGCCTATCCCGCTTCTGGGCGCGCTTCAGGAAGTTGAAAAACTTGTTGATACTTATTCCCCAGATGAAATCATCGTAACTCTTGATGAATCGCACCATGAGTGGGTAAGCAGGATAGTTGATATTTGCGACCGCAGGGGGATTGACTGCAAACTTTCGCCGAATATGGTGGAACTGATGGTCAGACCGCGCACCTTTGATGAGATGTCGGGGGTGCCGCTCATTCGTCTCAAGGGACTGCGCATTCGCGGCATTGATTACATGATGAAGCGCATTCTTGATATTTTTCTTTCCTCCCTCTTGCTTGTAGTGTTAGCACCGCTTTTCATTCTGATCACAATTCTGATAAAACTGGACTCATCCGGACCGATCTTCTACATGCAGAAGCGTTTGGGGATGGACGGCGTGGAATACTGGATGTATAAGTTCCGTTCAATGCGCGCAGAGGCGGAGGCAAGGACACCCTCGTGGTCAAAAGATGATGATCCGCGCATTACCCGGGTCGGCAGACTCATGCGTAAATTATCGCTTGATGAACTGCCGCAGATAATAAATGTGCTTCAGGGCACGATGAGCCTTGTCGGACCGCGCCCTGAGCGACCATTTTTCGTGGAAAAGTTTGAAAAAGGGATACCAAGATACCTGGAGCGGCACAAAGTAAAGGCAGGCATTACAGGGTGGGCGCAGGTAAATGGCCTGCGCGGCGATACTTCAATAGAAGAACGGATACAGTATGATCTTTATTATATTGAAAATTGGTCCCTTGCGTTTGACATTAAAATACTTATATTGACGGTTCTTACAATTCTGTCGGATGCCTTCAGGTTTATCAGCAGGGCGCCTGAAAGCGTTGAAGATTGATGATCAAAGATTGGCTCTGGCGCAAAAAGTTTATTAAAGGCATAATCAAAATTACAAATAACAAATTCCAGATGTCAAGTGTCATCTTTGGGGTGAGTTTGTGAACATCAGAGAAGCGTCGGTTTTTAATTTTACACGCGAAAAAGTTTAAAGCACCGTGAGAGACAGATATGCAGATTATCTGAAATACACACCGGTTGTGAAAAAAGTAGAATTGATTGAGGAGAGACATATCAGCGAAACAGTGACGGAAACGATTACTGAATGGGAAGGCAGGGCGGAGATACCGACGCTGGTCAGACACATCATCAAGCCCAGAATGATACGCTGGCGCGTGCATACACTGTGGAATATGGAGCACTGGAATTGCGACTGGCGGATGGAAACTTTTTATTTTAAAGAAATATTTGAATGTCGTGGCACGATAACCTTCAACGAGAAAGAAGAAGGACGCACTGAAATAATTCTTGCAGCCGTTTTTCATATAGATGTGCCGATATTGGGACATGCGGCGGAGAAGTTTATCGTGCGTAATTATTTGAGCAGGAATCTGATGCTGAACAGGAAGGCGATAAACCGTCTGCTTGTAGAATAGCGGGGATGCAGATAAAAATCAGAAATAAATAAACAGGGGGCGGACTGCTGCGCGCCTTCACATTAACATCATAATAAACAGGAAGAAATATTTGATTTGCAAATCTTTTTTCATTATTATCGCAGTATTGTATTGCTCAAGTGCCGCAGGATTAAATATAGAACAAAAAGATCAGACGATGAAGAAAAATATACTTTATCTTTTTGCACATCAGGACGATGAAATCAGCATCATTGTCAGGATGTCCACCAATGTCAAAGAGGGAAATGATGTATTCGCAGTATGGATAACGGACGGTGCGGTTTCTGGGACGCCTGATGTGCGCGAGAAGGAATCAAGAGATGTTATGGAAATGCTCGGCATACCGAAGGAGAACCTTTACTTTCTTGGCTATCCTGATATGGATTCCTATAGGCATCTGCCAGAGATTTTCAGTGATGTGAAGAAAATTGCAGAGGAAATACACCCGGCGGAGATAATCTCAAATGCTTATGAGGGCGGCAACATTGACCACGATGCCTCAAATTTCATAGCATCGCAAGTGGTAAAAGCGCTGAAAAATAAAACCATACATTATGAATTTCCTTCTTACAATCTCTATAAGGGACTTTTCAGGGTCGGCAAATTCCTGCCGCGCAAGGGTTCAAAAACATTATATACACTGCTTGATGATGAACGGATTGAATTGAAATTAAAGGCGCTTGAGATGTATCCGAGCCAGGCGGATGTGTTGAATGTCCTCAAGACGCATGTCAACCCAGCCGTGCTGAAACGGTTGGGCGAACCCTGCCGCATCACGCCGGCGTATGATTACACGCAGCGCCCGGTTGAAGGAACGCTCGGCTACGAGGTAACGCCGCGGATTTCGCGAAAATTTGAAGACTGGCAGGAAGCGGTCGGAAATTTTTTCTCTCTTGTCCATTAGAATCAAGAAAAAAACAGGAATAATGCATAAAACCTTGTCAACTGCCAGTGGGATTTTAATTATCAGGTCGGGCATTTTGCGGCGGATAAGGAATATATTCTTTCACGGCTGAAGGTGAAAGTAAAAGGATATGGGTATCGGTTTGAGGCGATCCTTACCGCCCGGCACAAATTTGAAAAAGAAGGCGAGGTCACCATCGCCTGCAAGGTGCAGGATAATCTGGCAGGGGAGATGATCAGAGTGAAGGAAATCAATGTGGAGAGATAAAAATATGTAAATGTGATATACTTAAAGAAAAATTAAAATGATTTGGGGGTTGACATGAGCCTTGTAAAAGAAAAAGTAATAGAAGCGATTAAAAAATTGCCCGATACTTGTTCCATAGATGATATTATGTATGAGGTTTACTTCATCACTCAGGTTTTAGAGGGGATAAAAGATGCAGATGATGGGAATTTGACTGATCATGAAGAAGTCAGAGCCGAGATTAAATCATGGTAAAATTGAAATGGACACCTAAGGCACGGGGACATTTACGATCAATTTACGAATATATATCGCGGGATTCCGTACCATACGCGAGAAGACATATAGAGCGGTTAGTTACCGCAACCGAGAAAATATCCCAATTTCCGGAAGTAGGTAGAGTTGTTTCTGAACTCACTGAGTATGGGTTAAGGGAAATTATTTTCCAGAACTATAGAATCGTTTATCGCTACTTGCAGAAGGAGCGAATAGTCCAAATATTATCAGTATTACATTGTGCGAGGGATATAGAGAAAATACCCATTGAAGAAAATGAAAATCCTATATGATGACAAAGCAGACTTGCTTTACATTCGCTTTGATGAAAGGGAACAGGATGTTATCAATCGGCGGGTATCAGAGGGGATTGTTTTAGATATAGGTGAGGGGGACAGGATTGTGGGTATTGAGATACTTGACGCTTCAAAACATCTATCATTAGAAAAACTCTTGCCTGGTAAGTATGATGTTTCTAAAGCACTGGTTTAGATATGCATTATTTCTTCAAACCCCACGAATAAAATTTTAAGGAATGTGTAAAACCGGATTTCAGGACATCCGGGTGTTATATTTATTTGAATTAAAGGAGTTGATACAAATTGCCACGCAAAAAGATCACAGTTGTCGGTGCGGGAAATGTCGGGGCAACCACAGCGATGCGCCTCGCAGAGGAAGAATTCGCCGACATCGTTTTAGTTGACATAATTGAAGGCATGCCCCAGGGTAAGGCTCTTGACATTCAGCAGGCAATGCCTGTCTTCGGCTCCGATGTCCATCTTATCGGCACGAACGGCTACGATGAAACTGCTGGCTCGCACATCGCAATTATTACATCGGGCGTGGCGCGCAAACCCGGAATGAGCCGTGACGACCTGCTCAAAACAAATACCGACATCGTAAAAGATGTAACGGCGCAAATCGTTGAGCGCTCGCCCGAGGCGATACTCATTGTGGTTTCTAATCCGCTTGATGCGATGACATACACGGCATACAGAGTTAGCGGTTTCCCGCGGGAGCGCATTATGGGTATGGCAGGCGTTCTGGATTCCGCCCGCTTTCGCGCATTTATTGCTATGGAACTCGGTGTCTCGGTGCGCGATGTTACCGCCTTTGTTCTCGGCAGCCATGGCGATACGATGGTGCCGTCAACGCGTTACACCACGGTGGGCGGTGTCCCGGTGGAGAATCTGATAAAGTCTGACAAACTCAAGGCAATCATTGAGCGCACGCGCTATGCGGGCGGCGAAATCGTCTCGCTGCTCAAGACCGGCAGCGCATATTATGCACCGGCGGCGGCTGTTGCGGGAATGGTGCGAGCGATTGTCAGAGACAAAAAGCAGATTCTGCCCTGTGCTGCATTGTGTAAGGGCGAATATGGTTTCAATGATGTCTTTGTCGGTGTGCCTGTGA
>JBFMBQ010000227.1:0-2586 GCA_040755115.1 bacterium | reverse complement strand
TCGCCGGATTTAATGGAAATCTCTATGTTTTTGATGGAGAAAGCATGAGGGCTCCTCGTGAGAAACTACCGATTAAACTAAAAAACCCTGGCAGAATTTATCATTATCCTGGTTCCAACTTATTTTATATCCATGAAGATGAAGTGAAAGTGGGGGGCAAACAATCGTGGATCATCGTTGATGAAAAAGGTAATCTTCTTTTTAAGTTTAAACATGGGCTGCCAATAGAAGAAATAATCCCGCTTGCGGACGATACCTTCATTACTGCTTATACAAGATTCGTATATCTTATGCGTTATGACATAAAAAAAGGCAAATTGGAACTCATAAACAAAGTTTCATTACCATCAAAAGGTGAAATAAGAGACAAGATGGATCAACCAAGTTTTAATCATCTGCAATATGACGAGCGCACAAATGATGTTTTTGTAACTGTTTTTTCATCTGGGGAAATTCATCGTATAAATATGCGGACTCTTAAATCTGAAACTCTCGCACACCTTAAAAAAGGCGTTAGGTTCTTGGCTCACGCACCAAAATATAATGTTATATGTGCAGGAAACTATTTAACAGGAGACTTTTCTGTGATTGATCAATACAACGGCGATATTCTATATAACATAAATATTGGTTCAAGACTGCGCGGTGTTACACTTTCAAGGGACGGTGAAAGAGTTTATGCAGTCAGCAGGGGAGGAGTTTTTGAGGTCAATTTGAGCACTATAAAAACTTTGATAAAAAAACATTAAATATTTTGACGCAGGTTACACTGATTTATGTTTATAATCAGAACGATCCCACGGCGCCGTGCATACTTTGCACAAGGAATGTTCGCTGTTCTGAGGGAGACCTTAAAAGTAAAACCATCAGAAACGAAGTCACTCGTTCGTGCGCTTGAAAGCAACCTCGCTTCAATCCTCAAGATACCTAACCCAGTGGCAGTAGCAAGTGGAAAGTTAGGGCTTAGATTGATACTTGAGACATCCGGACTCTCCCAAGGAACGGAAGTTCTCCTTCCAGGATATACCTTTGGACCTTTATACCCGGTTATCCGCGCAGCAGGGTTTGTTCCTGTTCCAGTTGACATCAATCCTGATACATTCCAGATGGAGCCATCGGAGGCGCAGAAGGCGATAAACACCCGCACTGGTGCAGTTGTTGCGACACATTTATTCGGCGAGCCTTGCGATGTTGATGGCTTCTTTGAAATGACGCGAAAATATGGCTTGCTTATGATAGAGGATTGTGCACAGGCGCTTGGCGCGCGCATCGGGGACAGAATGGTCGGCACAATCGGTGATGCAGGATTTGCGAGTTTTGATATATCCAAACCATTACAGGGAGTCCGCGGCGGCGTTGCCTTCAGCCGAAATAAGGTGTGGATGGATAGAATTCGTGAGCGAGTTAAATCTTACGGAATTCAACATAAAATTCCATTTAGAGAAATCACTGGTGGCTATCTCACGGACTTTCTTGTTGGAAGTCCTTTATGGCGTGTCTTTATGGTTCTGTTCAGTTTTAAAACTACACAGAAACTTATCGTCATGTTGTACCGAAGAGATAAAAAACAGCGGACATTGCCAGGATCATCAGTAGAAATGCAGAATGCCGAACTGCCAGATGCGCTTGCATATATTATCAGGTTGAACCTTCAAACCTTTGAGCAGCGGCTTGAGCGTAGGCGGGCAATCCGTGCCCTCTATCGGGAACTTCTGGATGAAGTGTTTCTTTTTCAGAAATTGAATCCTGATGCTGATGGAACGGTTTACATGGTGGTTGCCAGGGCAAGGTGCGATGTTTATCGGCTGCGGCGATACCTTACACTTCGCGGCGTGGATGTTGCCCTGGGCGCAGAGATTGCTGACGATTGTTTGAATCATGCTGATTCGGCGGTCGGCGCGGTTTTCAGGGAAGCAGTCGCATTACCTGTTTACGAAGAATTAAAAGACAGCGATGTGCATTATATTGCCGGCGTGATAAGAGAGTTTTTTAAACCTTGAATTAAATGTAGGACATGATTTACAGGATTTTAGCATAAGTCCGGGTCCGAAAATTAATGCGATGAAAGTTCTTCTTGCTCTGCCTTCTATTGAAGACCGGGAATTCCTCGGAAAGAGTCGCAGTATGCGACTGGTAGGAAACTATATTCCTTCTCTCGGATTTGGCTACTTGGCATCCTACCTGCGACGAGAAAATGTAGATGTGATGATTCATAATCCAATCATACCTGGTCATGTGGGGGAAATCGCGAATGTCGTAGAACAATGGAAACCTGACATCTTGGGGCTTACTGCGATCACATCCCATGTTCGCAGCATTACGCCACTTCTCAAAATTCTTAATGATAAAAATCTGCATCCAATTATTATACTCGGCGGTGTGCATATCACCGCACTGCCCGAAGAAACCATGCGTAGTTACGCTGTTGATCTGGGCGTTGTGGGCGAAGGTGAAATAACACTGGTGGAAATTGTAAAGCGTTACCGCGATGGAGATAAAGAGTTGCAGAACATTCCAGGTACGGTTTTCAGAAGCAACGGCGGGATTAAACTTGCTCCATCAAGACCTTTCATTTACCCGCTGGAT
>JBFMBQ010000226.1:0-7013 GCA_040755115.1 bacterium | reverse complement strand
TTTTCTTTGCTTGTCAATAGTTTGTGAATGGTTTCACAATTTTGTTTATACAAGGATTTCTGGAAATTATCTATAAATAATTTATGGATAAAAATTTATTTTTTGCCACGAAATCACAAAAATACACAAAATTTTTGTGAAATTTAGTGTTTTTGTGTTTTAGTGGCGAATTTAGGAGAAGCGCTAAATATTAGAAAGATTGCGTATTGACAAGGCATTCATTTTTTCTGTATGATCGGCACAATAATTAAAGATTTATCACCATATTAACAGGGAGGTCAGGCGTGATTTTCATAAGCCAGACCAATCCCTTTTATTATAAACGATACAGAAAATTAACCTGGAAGGAGACAAACAATGAGGAAACTCGGATTAATCATATGCCTGATTCTGCCCCTGGTTCTGGTCATTGCTGGATGCTCAGGGAAAAAGAAAGGCGCAGCGAAGTATGAAGTCTATAAGAGCGCAGCTCACAAGTTCAGCGTGGAAGTTCCGTCCGGATACACGAATTTTGAAACCGAGACACGGGATCATGAAACCGCCAAAGGCACTGTAACCACGACCATGTATCAATCGGCGACAAACGATATGATGTTTATGATCGCAGCGACGCCCGTAGAGGTTGATGAGTCGCTTGTCAAGGATGCGCTTGAAAAGGGTCGTGACGCCGTTGCCAAAACAGGTGAGGAGTTAAAAAAAGGCGAAACCACCCTTGCCGGAAAACCGGCTCTTTCCCTGCGGTATAAAATGGTAGTTGACGGCATTGATGTCTTCTATGACGGCGCATTCGCCTACATTGACGGAACTCAATATCAGGTGCTTTTTGGCTCAACGAGCGAGGATAAACTGGAACGACCTGAGGCGAAACACTTCTTTG
Organism: bacterium; assembly: GCA_040755115.1. Taxonomy (GTDB): domain Bacteria; phylum UBP15; class UBA6099; order UBA6099; family JBFMBQ01; genus JBFMBQ01. The sequence goes on along the minus strand of JBFMBQ010000226.1, from coordinate 6,136 downwards.
AATCCTTCAAAGTTTTATCCGCAGAAGAGGCTGCTCAACCGGCAGAAACCGCACCAGCGGCAGGAGCACCAGCAGCAGAAGCCCCGGCGGCTGGTAAGGGATTCACCTTTGAAGCACTGTGCGACAAACTGATAGCGGAAACCAAGGCGTCTATCGGTTCTGCTTATAACAGCCAGATGGAAAACCAGACCAGAACAGGCTGCATGGCGGCAGCCGACGCCTATAAAGCCTCACCGAAAGCGAGCGAGGCGATGACAGCGTTCTCAAAGCACATTTTTACAGCCTGCGAGGGCAAGGGCGGACAGGAATGGCTCACATGCTACGGCAATGAATCCGCCGCGGCTGGTCAGGCGGCAGCCAATGCGATGATGAAATAAATTCATGCATCGTCTGTTTTTATTGCAGATTTGCGCGGGTTATTATCTTTATTTTAATGATTTTTAACGCAGTTTTACGCTGATTACGCGTAGTCGGCGGCGGCATGCCGTGCCCTTTGTTCGTGAATATTCGTGAAATTCGTGGATCATAGTCTGAAAATTAGAGAAAGGAGGAAACAGATATGGAAGGCAGGAGATTTTTATTGGTTGTGGCATTTGCAGCGGTCGCCGCTCTGATCGCTGGTGTCGTCATGAGCCGCATATTCCATACGATGCCTGCTATAGCGCAGGCGGAAACGATCACAGCGAACGAAATGGTTCTCGTTGATTCCGACGGCGATGCAAGGGTAATTATCACTGCAAGCGGAGAAGCGCCGATGCCGTCTATCTACTTCTATAGCAAGAAAGGCACTCCTCTTGCAGGATACGGACTGAGCGAGGCAAACCAGCCGATGATCATAATGAACAACGCCGGCGGCGAAATGCGCCTTGCCTTAGGCGTAACCGATGAAGGCGGTCCCGGTATACTTATCAAGAACAAAGATGGCAAAAATGTATGGAAGGCGCCGTGAACGCATCTAAGACATTGCGAAACTTGTGCATTTTTAAATCGTTGAAAGGTTGCGCGATACGAACCGTAATTCGCGATTATTAGATTATTGTTCGGGATTTAAAGATTTTTTCCCGAACTACGAAATGCGAACTACGAGTCCCGATTCAAGCAGCGCAACCGCAACCGAACAACAAAAAACAATATAAATAAGGAGGCAGCATGACTCGCAAATATCTCTTAATCCTGTTCGTCGTGGTTGTCGCTATGGGATTTATCGGCGGAGCGATTGCAGGACGCTTTCTCCCTGCGCAATCCGCTGTTGCTCAGGAAGACGACACCATCACAGCACAAACATTCACTATATTAGATGATGAAGGCAGGGTCAGAATAATCCTGACCACGAGCGAAGAAAACAACCAGCCGCTGGTGATCTTCATGGACGAAGACGGCAGCACCTTGCGGCAGGTATTCGGACTCACGGACAACGGCGAACCCACATTTTCACTTGCGGATAAAAAAGGAATCACCCGATTGGGCGGCGCGAATACCGATGCGGAAGGTCCCGCTATCTTCATCAACGATCAAAAAGATAAAATGATATGGAGCGCGCCATGAAGAACGATAACAACCTGACACAGCGTGATTCCGTATCACGACATCGCAAACCCTTGCGCCAGCATCAACAAAAACAAGGAGGAGAACTATGAAAACCGCACAACATATCCTTTTGGCGACATTTCTTCTGGTCAGCGCGGGCATCGGTGCGATCGTAGGGAGCAATTTATTCACCGCAGAGCGCGCCGCAGCCCAGGATGAAACCACTTCCCTTACCGCCACTTTGTATCAGGTGGTTGACAAGGACGGGAATATCAAAATTCAAATCGGGACTGGTGACGACGGGCAGCCGCTTCTGGCGCTGTTTGACGACAGCGGTCAGCGGCGCGAAGTAATGAGCATCACATCATCGGGCGAAGAACCTATCATGGTGCTGATTGACAACAACAGCAGCCCGCGCATGGTCTTCGGTGTCCTGAAAAAAGAGGGCGCCCAGATGGGCATGTATAACGAGGATAAGGAGACAACCTGGCTGAAGCCTTAACTTCAATATCGCAAAAAAATAAACACGAAATGAAAAAATGCAGGGGCGAACGGCAGTTCCCCCATGCTTCATATCTATAATTGTTTCTGTCATTTTTTCCCCTTTGTGCACTTTTCGTTTCTTCTTCGTGAATATTCGTGTAAATTCGCGGGCAAAATCTGTGTAAATCCGTGTTCATCCGTGGTTCCATGTCTTTTCAACATCCTGTCGTGGAATTATTGATCGTATGCAATCCACACAGGATATGCGTAGTATCCCGGCACCTGGAACGCGCCCACACCCTTCATATTTTCACAATCAAAAAGCATGAGAGCCTGATTGTCCCCGCTTATGTAGGCTAAATACCTGCCTGACGGCGATATGGCTTGTCCCCATTTATGTCCGCCCTGTCCGGAAGTGAGATTTTTCAGTTCGCCTTCCGTAGAGAAAGAATACACATCTGATTCGTCTCTGTTTTTGAGCACAGCCGCCACCGTCGCCCACTTGCCTGACGGATGCCATTTCGGCGTAGTGCTGCGGAAGGTTTCAATTTCATCGGACTGCGCTTTGTGCAGCGTTTTTCCGTCTGACGATACCATATAAAACTCATAGTTGCCGTCTTTTCCAAAAAAAGTGAAAGCGATGTTCGTCATGTCGGGAGAAAATGAGTACCTGTCCGGCTGTCCTTCGCCAAGAGCCGCTCTGTGATTGATAATAACATCTCGCGATTCCTTCGCTGCGATGTCGGTAAGGAACAATCCGACGGGAAGATTACCCCCGTAAAAACCATGATACATCACAAGGTTCCCGTCTGGGGAAAGGACAGCCGAGTTCGTATTGACCGTAACATCCTTGGGAAGCGCGATTTCAGCCGTCTGGTTTTTACATTCAAGATCACACGACACAAGAATTTGTGCGGAGGTCTGCTCGGAAAGTGTGAAGTAAAGGATGCGCCGGTTCTTCGTGTCAACCATAAGTCCTTCGGGAAAATTACCCGGACACTCGCTGATTTCCGGCTCCGCATCCAGATCGTCCGGAATCCGCATGCTATATAAATGAAGTTTATAATCCGCATCCAAAATGTAATAAAAAACCACCGGCTCGCTCCCCGCAAACGCAACAGCGCCAAACCCGTTCTCGGAAGCGGCGATCATCTTCTGCCCTCCGTCAATAGTGAACATCCACAATTCCTTCGGGCTTTGTTTTTCCGCGATCAGGAACTTCCCCGACTGGTGATAAGAGATTCCCTCCCAAACATATTCCGAAGGAAATATGTCCTTCATAAAACAAGGACCTTCCTCCCCCTCGGGCGTAACGATGCACACCGATGTCATGCGCTCGCCTTCGCGGTCTCTGTCAACCACAACCGCGATCCCCTCGCATCTGCATACCGACGAAATTGCAATGAGCATAAAAAGGTTCACAATAACAACCGTTATGAATGTTTTCATTTTTTTTATCCTTTCTCCCGCCTGCCGTCAGCAGAAAACCATCTTGGAGCGTAAGTTGCCAGACCTTGACATGATGTTAAAAACAAAAGAACCTCATGCAAAGATGTAGTCGGCGGCGGCATGACTTGTCCTATCTTCGTGAAACTTCGTGAAAATTCGTGGTTAAAAATATTTTTTCATCCGTGTAAATCCGCGTTAATCCGCGTCAAAAATTTCACTTATTTTTTTACAATCTTAAACGCAATTATTCGGTCTATCCACAACGAGGTCGTTCCCGTCCAGAACACCCTGAATTCATTCCTGTAATCAGCAGGCTGCGTGAACATCAACGGAAACTCCTGATACACTCCCGCCTCAGCAAAATCCACGCCTTTCAAGTTATCCTGCGCCTTTGCAGCGGCTAAAGTCGGCACCTCTTTCGGCGCCGAAAATACATCTATCGCGGCGATATTTTCACTGACTTTTTCTTTTACTTTCATACGATAAAAAACCACATATTTCCCTTCTGGCAGCACTTCATAAGGTCCGAAAACAAGATGGTCGTTCGCCCCGTCCACTCCCGCTGCCGCCTGCCAGGCAATGCCGTTGTCGGCGCTTTCATCCATAATCCTCGTCCCGATCCTGTGGTTTAAGTCCTCCGCCTCCCACACCTTGTAAAGCGTAAATTCATACTCCCCTAATTTCTCTATACTCGGCATCACCTCATAAGGTATCTTTTTTATCTCCTTCCTTTTCCCATAAGCATATTCAAGCGTCATCTCGCCCCTGATTATGCTCTGCGGCGTTTCAATGTTCACGGTGAGTTCTTTCACAGCGCCGCTCTCAATTTCGGTCTCTAACGACTTTGCGCCGATTTTTACATCATCCGGAAAACTGACATTCAGTTTGACCGATTCCCTGCCGGTTCTCGCATTGTTCAACTTTACCGTGAAGCCAGACGGGCTGCCCTGCACAAAGTGAATTTTTTTCGGCAACTCAACAAAAACGCGGTTGCCAAAAAATTCAGGCAACTTCACACGCAGCGTTTTTATCTCATAAGGACCGATCTCAAAATTCACGATGCTTTCATCTGTGATGGACAAATCCTGCGGATTTTCCGTCCACTCCATCATATCTATTTCCCGTGCGTTGAGGACGCCGCCGCTGAAAGTCAAGTTTGCGTTCACCTTCCTGCCCGCAGTCTCATAAACCCTGACGATGGCGTCACCGCTGTCCTCGTGCCTCTTTACAACGCTCACTATCAAATTCTCCGGCGATGCCTCAACGAACGAATAACTTTCAGGCAGCAAGCCCCTGTGATTTTTCTCCACTCTCACAATCAGCGGATAGTTCACTTCATAACTTGCCCGTTGCGTGTTGCCCTCGCGCCAGCCGCCCCTGTGCGGATACAGGGAATACAACATCTCCTGATGATCAAACTCTGCGTGGCTTATCAGGCTGAGTTTTATACTGCCGCCGTCTCTGTCGCCGCCGTATTTGCTGTCATTGATCAAACTTACGCCGTAATCTGCGGCGGACAAATCCTGCCAACTGAGCGTGGGCTTTTCAAGGTTTGTGTTTTTGTCAGGGCTTTCGCTGTAGCCGTAAGGTCCCTCCGTTGTGTAAATCCCATCAGGGACATTCAGGTGAAAAACAACTCTCAAATAGGGCGCCCCGCCGTCCTTGTAATTTTCGCTCCATACGAAGCAATCTATTCTTTTCAGTTTTTGATAGATGATGGTATCCTGATAAACTACGCCGTGTCTGACCCGTATTTTTACTCTTACCGGACCCGATTCCACAACCTCAATGCTGTCCGCACCTTCAAGGTCTGTTCCCCATTCATCAAACCCCTCGCCGTAGGGCCAGGCGTCATAATTCGCTGAACCGAGTATATTGCCCCATCCATCAAGCACTTCCCGCTTATTCGCTTTATCTGATACCCTTTTCCAGAAACCTGTTTTCCTGTCCATTTCAAGAACGAAGTGTTCACTCTCAAAAATTAAATTTTTCTCATCCGCCGAAACGCCACCTGATGCCGCTTTCTGTGATGACCTCTCGCCCGGGATAAGCCTGTAAGTCTTGTATCCTGTCGCGGGAATATCTTCGGCAAGGAAAACAACTCTCTTTCTGCCGTCGGAACTTATCTGCGACGGAACGATTTTCCCGTCGGAATCCATCACGCTAATTGCTTGCGGATTGCCGATCCTATCAAGACTTATATCCACTACATCCGTGCGCCGCCACGAAAGCGAATTAAAAACCAGAACCGGAATGCCCGCGCCCTCTGTATTTACCTGCGCACCGATTGTCAGCAGCGCGCTGTCAAGTATGTTGTTAAAAGTATTGTAGATTGTCTTATAATCATTGAGGGCGATGTCAATGCCGTCCCATGTGAAATTGCCCGGCAGGTTATCGTGATGCTGCCACATCAGGTATTTTTTTAAGGTGCTGTTAATCTCGCTCTGCGGATAATTGAATTTCCCCGATTCGCCGTCAACAGTAGCGCCGAGGAAGGTGTTTATTTTTTCGTTGGGATAATTGAATTTCAATGACGAAGCAAAGACCGAAAATTTTTCCGCCTCCATCAGTCTGACTGCGCATTTTCTGTTATACCACTTTATGAACGGGCGGTGTGATAGGATGCCCGTCGCCTTGATGCCGTCCGAAGCCAGTGTGTATCCCTCTGCGGTTAAAG
>JBFMBQ010000225.1:0-6853 GCA_040755115.1 bacterium | reverse complement strand
GCAATGATGGAATCGGTAGTGGTTGCTCCGAACCTGTTCACAAGTTCTTCGTTTGTTTGAAAAAACTTTTCCTTCTCAATTTCTTCGCCATCGTTATATACCAGAGGTAAGAGGATTTCGTATCGCTTCAGTTTCATCTATGGATACCTCATCGCTTTTTATAATTTCGTACATGATGTTTGCTTTGTCCAGAATTGACTTTCCCCTCTCTGAAATCTCAAAAACATTGCCAGGCAATGCCCTCACTATGTCTGTTACGGCTAATTCATAGTAACCGCTTACGACATCATCTCTTGTCTTGAATTTTATCCTTATCATATCATCCTCCTGGCATTCCCCGTGTATGAATTATACCATAGATTCCGCTCTTTCTTAATCAAAACCTAACGCGCAGACCACTGATTACTGACCACTATCCTGCCTCAAATCCTCTCTGATTGTTTTTCTCACGCCACCATGAAGAGAGGTTGACCAGTTCTTGATAGGGATAATCTCTTCCATCAGGTGCAGTTTTCCGAGCCGTTTGAGGCGGTCGTAGATCAACTGCCATGCACATTCAATATTCTGCGGGTCAACCTCGCACCTGCCTTTTTCCGAGCCGCCGCAGGGACCGTTCATCAAACTCTTGGAACATCGCGCCACAGGGCAGATGCCGCCCGTGTAATGAAGTATGCAGTTGCCGCACCCGGCGCAGTATTCAGCCCATACGCCCATCTCAAGCGGGCGGCCGAAACTGGTGGTGTTCAGCCCCGGCAGCACTACCTTGTCAGGGAAATAATCCACTATCGTCTGCACGCCTACGCCGCAGGCGATTGAGAGGACTTTATCAACGCTGTTTATCTTGTCGGCGAGCGGTTTCACCCATTCTTCCTCGCACTGGCGCAGCGGAGTCGCTTCAAGTATTTCTATCTCTATACCTTCTTTTTTTCGCGCAAGGCGGATTTCGGAGGCGAGTATGCCGACTTCTTTTTCGCCGCCGGCGAAGCAGATCGCCACGCACGCGCCGCAGCCGGCGATTAAAAGTTTTTTCGTGTCTCCGATGATCTCCAATATCTCCTTCAGCGGTTTCTGTTCAGCAATTATCATTTCTTCATCTCCTTCGCGTGTAGGGGCGCGACTTGCCGCGCCCTCTTGGGCAGGGCAAGCCCTGCCCCTACAAATCATTTATTCACCAATTCAATCGTCAATTTATCCGGTTCCACTTTGATCGGCGTGGGACCTATTTTTTTAATTCGCTCGGTCATTTCCCGTGCGATCTCAGCGAAACGCGTTGCCATCGCAGATGAAAGATTATACATCTCAAGCCGCTCGGGTTCTATTGTTATTTCCGACAGAAGTTTTTTTGCATATTGGACCCGCTTCTTTGCGTAGATGTTACCCTTCTGGAAGTGGCACTGCCCTTCAAGGCAGCCTGCGACCATCACGCCGTCTGCGCCGAATTCAAATGCCTTCAGTATGTAGAGGACATCCAGTTTACCGGTGCAGGGCAGGCGGATGATGCGCACATTCGGCGGGTAAGAAAGTCGCAGCGAGCCAGCCAGATCAGCGGCGGCAAATGCGCAATAATGGCAGCAGAAGGCTACGATTACAGGTTCAAAATCCCGAGTTGCGAGTGCCGAGTTGCGAGTTCCGAGTTCCGAATCGTGAGTTTCTGTATTATTCATTACTGGTGATGATGAATTTCAAATGTCAAATTACAAAAATATCTCCCACTAATTACACGAATTAACACCAATTTAATTCGTGAAAATTAGTGAAATTAGTGGATAAATTTTTATATTTGATCTTTGACATTTGACATTGATTTGTCATTTGACATTTGAACTTTGAAATTTTTTAATCACCTTCCGCTCAAGACCTTCGCCCGCGATTTCAGACTGCCGCGCAGCAATGCCTTGCTCTGGGTGATTATCTGCTCGTCCCGGAAGTGCTCAAGTTGGATCGCCTTGTTCGGGCACTCCGCCACGCAGGTGCCGCAACCGTGGCATTTTACCGGCACGATCTCTGCCTTGCCCTCCTCATTTATGAACGGCACATTGAACGGGCACACTCTGACGCAGGTGAGGCAGGCGGCGCACTTGTCGGGATCAATACACGCCACCATGCCTTCAACCTCAAGCGATTCCTTCGTCAGAACGGTCGCCGCTCTGGAGACCGCCGCCTGTGCCTGCGCAATATTCTCATCCACTGATTTCGGAGAATGTGTCAGCCCGCAGAGGAACATCCCATCGTTCGCGAACTCAACAGGACGCAGTTTCACATGCGCTTCAAGGAAGAAACCGTCCCTTTCAACGGGCACTTTGAGCACATCTGCGAGGGCGGGATTTGACGATGAAGGAAGGATGGCTGCGCTCAATACGAGGATGTCGGGACGCAGCGCAATCGTGCGCTTCAACGAATAATCTTCAACCCGCACAAGAAGTGCGCCGTCCTGTGATGTTACGAGCGGGTCTTTGCCGTCCTCAAATTTTATAAATATAACGCCTTTTTCGCGCGCCTGTGTGTAATATTTCTCCCAGAAGCCGTAGGTGCGGATGTCGCGGTAGAGGACGAAGACCTGCGCGTCAGGGTTAAGTTCTTTTATTTTCAGCGCATTTTTCACCGCGTGCGAGCAGCATATCCGCGAGCAGTATGGGCGCTCCTCGTTTCTTGACCCCACGCACTGAATCATTACGCAGGATTTAATATTTTTTGCATCTGCTGGTGTTGCTGCTAACCGCTGTTCAAGTTCCGTCTGCGTCAGCACGCGCGGGTCGGCGCCGTAAAGATACTCTTTCGGCTTGTATTCCGAGCCGCCTGTGGCGACGATTATCGCGCCGTGCTCAAGAGTTTTTTCATCGCCGCCAATGCCATCGGCTGACACTATAGTTGAAGTGAAGTGCCCCACATGCCCGTCAATTTTCTTCAAGGTATGATTGAGGTAAACCGTTATTTTATTATTTCTCGTTACTTCTTCAATCAGTGATTTCAGATATGATTGTGCATCTCTGCCGTCAAGCGTGTAGTGGATGCGGTTCATATTGCCGCCGAGTTGGTTTTCTTTTTCAATAAGACAGGTATCAAATCCTGAGCGTGCAGCAGCGAGTGCGGCGTTCATGCCTGCGACTCCGCCGCCGAGCACGAGCAAGCGCGATGTTACCGCCGATTGTGATGACTGGAGCGAGCGGAGCATCATAGACTTCATAACCGCCGCCTCAAGAAGCGCCTTCGCCTTCTCGGTGGCTGATTGCGGCTCATCGCGGTGCACCCACGAGGCATGCTCGCGTATGTTCGCCATTTCAAGAAGATACTTGTTCAAGCCCGCTTCCTGTATTGTCTGCTGGAAGAGCGGCAGATGAGTGCGCGGCGTGCAGGAGGCGATGACGAGGCGTGTGAGATCGTGTTCCTCTACGAGTTTTTTTATACCCGTGAGGCTGTCCTGTGAGCAGGCGTATAACTTTTCATCGGCGAAAACAACCCATGGCAGTGTGCGGGCATACTCCACCACTTCAGGCACATTGATCACGCTGCCGATGTTGAAACCGCAATGGCAGACGAGGACACCGATGCGCGGCGGTTTGCTGGAGATGTCCTTTTCCGGCGGCAGGCATCGCTCGGCGATTTCAGTGTTGCGCACATCAGATAGCAGTGCCGACGCCTCCAGCGCAGCGCTGCTCGCCTGCATGACCGTCTCAGGTATATCCTTCGGCATCTGGAAGGCGCCGCCGACAAATACGCCGAGACGGGTGGTGCGGGTCGGCGTGTAAAGATCGGTGGCGCAGAAGCCGTAAGAATTAAGGTCAATGTGCAGCCGCTCCGCCATCTCCCTCGTTCCCTTGCTCGGCACAAGCCCGACACTCAGCACCACGAGGTCAAATTCCTCTTCCTGAAATTTGCCTTCCGCATCAACATAGCGCAGAAGTAGATTCTGCGTGCCCGGCATTTCCTTTATACCAGAAATCATAGATTTCACATATTTTATGCCGTGTTCTTTTTTGGCGTTTTCATAGTAATTGTCAAAGCCCTTGCCGTGAGCGCGGATGTCCATATAAAAAATCGTAATATCCAGATCAGCCTTATGTTCTTTTGCGATTATCGCCTCTTTGGTGGCATACATACAGCAGACAGACGAGCAGTAGCCGTTGCCGATGCTTTCGTCACGCGAGCCGATGCACTGAAGGAAAGCAATCTTTTTAGGCTCGGCATCGTCGGATTGGCGGACGATATGCCCGAAGGTTGGACCGGATGCGCTCAAGATGCGTTCAAATTCAATGCTTGTAACGACATTGGGGAAGCGTCCGTAGCCGTATTGGGTCAGGATGGCGGCATTAAACGGGTCAAAGCCCGGCGCGAGGATGAGAGAGCCGACTTCAAGGTCAATTGATTTTTCTGTCATATTATGATCAATTGCGCACTGTTCGCACACTTTTACGCATTCATAACATTCAGAGCAAATACCGCAGTTGAGGCATCGCTGCGCCTCGCGTATCGCCGCCTCCTCAGAAAAGCCGGTCTCAACTTCGTCAAAGGATTTGATACGCCGCTCAACGGGGAGTTTCTCCATTCTCACCTGTTCAAGCCGCTCAACATCTTTAGTTGACGGCAGCAGTTCTTCAGGCACAGGGCGGATGGAGTCCTCAAAGCGCGGCTGATGCATGTCCTCGCCCTTCAGGTAGCGTTCTATTGAATCAGCCGCACGCTTGCCGGCAGCCACCGCTTCAATCACGGTGGCAGCGCCTGAAACCACATCGCCGCCGGCGAAGACGCCCTCAATAGAAGTCCCAAGCGTCTCGGGGTCAACCATTATCAGTTGATGTTCCGATACGCGAAGGACTTTTTTGCCTTCAAATAGCGCAAGGTCAGGCTCCTGGCTGATGGCAGGTATCACGGTGTCCGCCTCAATGATGAACTCCGAGTTCTCAATCGCCATCGGTCGGCGCCGTCCACTGCTGTCGGGCGGTCCGAGTTCCATCTTTATGCACTCAATCCCCTTGACCCTGCCGTTCTGACCTATCAGCCTTTCGGGGGCTGTCAGGAATACAATCTTTATTCCTTCCTCAACGGCGCCTTCAATTTCATCGCGGTCGGCGGGCATCTCGTTTCGCGAGCGGCGATAGACGATTGTTACTTCTTCAGCGCCCTGGCGCAATGCTGTCCGCGCCGCATCCACCGCAGCATTGCCGCCGCCTATCACTGCAACCTTTCCCCTCACGCCTGTCTCTTCACCAAGCGCAGCCTTGCGCAGGTAATCTATGGCGTGGACGACGCCATCAAGGTTCTCGCCCTCAATGCCAAGCATTCTGCTCTTGAATGCGCCCACGCCTATGAAAACCGCATCGTATTCATTTCTGATCTTTTCAAACGAAATGTCCTTGCCGACTCGGCAGTTCGTTATTATTTCCACCCCGGCGCGGCGCACAAGTTCAATCTCGTGATTGATCACCTTTTTCGGCAGGCGGTATTCAGGGATGCCGACGGCTAACATGCCGCCGGGTATGGGGAGTGCTTCAAAGATCGTAACTGCGAAGCCGCGGTGCGCAAGGTCATAAGCAACGGTAATGCCGGCAGGACCCGAGCCGATGACCGCCACCCGTTTTGCATCCGGGGCGGGCTTTTTCGGTTCCGGATACGAATATTCGCCTTTTTCAATCGCCTCCATCTCCTTGTCGGAGGCGAATCGCTTGAGCCACTTGATGGCGATGGTCTCATCAGCGTCCCTGCGTGTGCAGGCGGTCTCGCACGGGTGCGTACAGACGCGCCCGCATATAGCGGACAGCGGGTTGCGCTCGCGTATGAGGTTCACCGCCTTGATGTATTCTTTCTTTGCGATGAGCGCCACATAGCCCTGCACGCTTATATGCGCCGGGCAGGCTGTCTTGCACGGGGCGGTGCCGCGTTTTTCAATCACATACTTGTTAGGGATCGCCTGCGGATACAACTTGAAGGCAGCCTTGCGCATTGACATGCCGAAGTTGAATCTGTCGGGCACTTCCACAGGGCAGACATTGGCGCACATGCCGCAGCCGTTGCAGCGTTCCTCAATTACATAATACGGCTTCTTTTTCAGCGTAACGCCGATGTTGCCTGCGTCGCCTTCGGCGCGTTCAAGCGTGCTGCCGGTGATAATCTCCACATTCGGGTGCGTGCCGATGCCGACGAGTTTCGGGGCGATCATGCACATAGAGCAATCGTTCGTGGGGAAGGTCTTGTCAAGTTGCACCATTCTGCCGCCCACTGCGGTCTCGTTCGTTACCTGATAGACCTTGAAGCCGGAATCGGCAAGGTCAATGGCAGCCTGAATGCCTGCGATGCCGCCACCGACCACCATCACCGAGCCGCGCATGGTCTTCTTTTTGTTATCTTGCTTTTCGTTCACTTGTTTCTCGTTTTTTCTAAACTCATTTATTCCTGTCTCCGTTCAATTCCCAATTCAAGACCTGACCCCTTTCGCTTGCGTTCAATTCCCAATTCAAGACCTGACCCCTTTCGCTTGTGACCCCTTTCGCTTGACCCCTTTCGCTCTTGCCTCTTGACAAATTTACTAAAATATGATATATTGTTTGTTGAGCGATAAGACCGTTGTGGGTTGTCTGTGGTGTTCCCATCCATCGGTTGGCAAAAGCCTCAGCACAAAAGCCCACAAGGCACGCTCTTTCTATTTTATGGCAAATATACTGAGTCATATTTTACCTTTTCTTTAAAAATACTAAACCAATCTTTTCTCTTTCTTTCGTATTTCTCAAAAATTCCATAAGAAAACATATCTACTGCTTGCAAACCGCTGTTCTCTGTAGAATCTAAATGACAAATATTTAATGGTATCTTTGGGTCAATCTTTGCTTCCAATTGTCTTCTGATATAACTGTTAAACTCA
>JBFMBQ010000224.1:0-3299 GCA_040755115.1 bacterium | reverse complement strand
ATGCCAGCCGGATGCGGGACTTCGCAACTTACCCATTCCAGATTGGAAAGATGAGGTTCAATTCGGACACTGGAAAAACCATTGGCATCAGGTTTTACACCGCAGACTATTGATAAAAGGTGAACCGTCGGCGCCGAACTCCAGCCGTGGCAGTCGGAGCGTGTCTGACCCGGCGTTTCGGGCCAGGTGGTCAAGCCGAGTTCAAGGGCTTCACGCCACAGCGAAAGAAGTGAAAGAAAGCGCTCACCCATCCCCGCCTTGTTCAATGCCTCGTGGAGATAGTATCTGAAGTAGAGCGAGCATTGGGCAAGTGATTTATCGGAGATTACGCGCTCAATCACCTCCGCAGATTTTTCAGAAGGCACAAGATCGGCAAGGACTGCAAGTATGGACGCATGCTGGCTGAAGGTGTTTTGCTCTGGCGTGTCCGACAGCAAGCCTCGCTCGTTATTCCAGCAGCACTGTCTTACCGAACTGACAATTTCATCCGCAAGTGCGCGGTTCTGCTTTGCCTGATGGGTGTCGCCCAACGCTTCTTCAAGTTCTGCCGCCTCCCACAGAGCGAGTGCATATTGAAGTGAAATGATAGAGGAACCAACAGAAGCAGCGCCCGGCGGGACGCCGCCCTCCCACGACCAGTCAACGAAATTCCACCACGGCATCCCTCCGAGCAGACCATTTTCAAGACGATACTTTTTGAACCAGTCAAGTATGCTGCGGGTGCGCCAGAGGAACTGTTGTGTAAAGGCATCGTCTCCATTGAAAAGCCAGTGATCATGAATCAATCCGATCCACAGGAGCGCGAAGGGTGGAATAATCTGGAGCATTCTTGACGGGAAGCGGCTCTGGATAAGACCCTCTGGCATAATTGAATACCCGAAAGCCTCTATGGCGTTGCGCGCGAGGCGGTCATCGCCAGAAGCATAATAACTTACCACAGAGTTAATGCGCGCATCGCCGACATATTGAAGTTGCTCGTAATATGGGGAATCAATAAAAGTTTCGGCTGCATTCAAGCGCACCGTCCGCCAGCCGACTTCCCATATTGTGCGCAGAGAGGGGTCGCTTGCGTCAAAGCGCGCCCGTGTCTGGAATGGATAGCCTATGGCAATCACACGCAGGTCTTCAAGCGTTACCGGCTCATCAGCGGTTTCAACATCAATCTGAAGGAATCTGAAGGAGCGCCACCACAGAGGCGAGAAAACTCTATTTTTGCCGCCGTCGGGGAGAAACTCGTCATACTTGTAGTTTTCCCGTATTTCGCAATTTTTTATCTCGCCGCGGTTGCCTTTAACCAGCCGCCACACCGCAACATCGGGATATTTGAACAACGATTCCTCATAAGAAAGGCGGATCTTCGCCCCGGCGCCGCCGCTGACAATCAGTTCGGGGTAGCCGTTAATCATTACTTCGTTATCAAGGAGTATCGTCGCTCGTTTTTTTGCTGGAACGACCACTGGCGCGTTGCCTTGAAGGAAACCGTCGGGCACATCAACCCGCTTTGTGCGGACGACCTTCGCAATGCGCTCTTTTCTTTCTTCCATCATCGGTATGTTGCGGGGAGTCAGATACCACAACGAACTCCCATCGCCGTGCATCCCGACAGGCACACCGTAGGCGATCCCAGTAGGGCTTTCCCACGATGAATCGTCAAAGTCGGACTTGAGCCATTCCCACGGATGCAGCGATGCGGTAATCTGCTCATTCGGTCCTGTAACATGCTGCGATATTTTCCTACCCTGCTCCGGAATGGGCTGCCAACTGGGATCGTGATATACCTTCCAGTTGTAGGGAGTGTTCACCTTCTTTTCAAGTTCGCCGTCGCCCTGCACGATAAAGGCTGTGTGGGCGGTGATCTGCGCCCAGGGCGCCATAACGCCGGCAGACCAGACGCGGGCAGCGAGGAGATTTTTGCCCGCCTTCAAAAAAGGCGCAATGTCAACCGTTTCAAAACGCCAGTGCAGGAGGTCGCCGCGCGCTGGTCCCGTTGATACCCTTTCGCCGTTTACATAGAGTTGATACCGCTGGTCTGCGCTCGCATGAATAACGAAAGTCTCCGGCTTGCTGTCCAGATTGAATATCCGTCGGAAGAGGAACAGCGCTGGCTCGTGCCCGGGTGCGATTGGGTGCGCGCACCATTCCGCCTCCCATCTCTGATGAAGCCATCGGGTGGATGGAGATACATCGGCGGCTGCGGAAGACCGCATCGCAAGAATAATCTGAGCGATTATGATTAGAATAAGGATGAATTGTTTTTTCATTTTATTCCTTTCTTAATGATTTGATAAGATATGAGAATTATAACCATTAAAATTTGTTGTGTCATAGTTAAACAGGCTGTTGAAAAACAAAATATTTCTCGCAAAGACGCAAAGTGCGCAAAGAAATTCGTGTAAATTCGCAGAAAAAATCTGTGTCTATCCGTGTTCATCTGTGGTTCCATATTACGCACAGATTATGCAGATGCAGTAGGGGCAAGGCATGCCTTGCCCCTACAAGAAGGGCGAAAATGGTGAAAGGGGTGAAAGGGGTGAAAGGGGAAAACGAGAGAATACGCAGAATACGCAGATGATATATTGTTTTTTGTTTTCGCTGGTGCATGGTTCAAAGGGCAAGGTGAAACAGGGGAGTTTCAGCCTGGAGGGAGGGGATGCAGGTTCTGTGTTCAATCCAGAACCAACGGAGGCAGCAGGTCAGCGTGTCGGTCGGCGTTGCCTGCTGCCGTTGGTTATGATTGGGTTTGATAAATCAAACCCCTACAACCACTGCGGCGTCCATGGAGTGAATCGACAGACATTAAGCCTTGTTGTTGAGGCGCGATCAGGAGATCGCGCCCTACAGTTTTGAGCGGCGCTGTGCGGTGGCGGCTCAAGCCGTAGTAAGAGCCGCAGCACAGATTGTGCTCCGGAGCATGTGATGCAGTGGTTTCCGTTTCCCCTCCTTCCAGGATGAAACAAATTTTTCAGACGCAGATGGACGCAGATTTGCGCAGATTAATATATTAAGCGCTGTTGTGAGCGCGTAGGACGGTTTAAAAAGATTTAGACGCGGATTTGCGCGGATTTAGGCGGATAGTGCACCCCCAAACGAGTTTGGGGGTGGCACAGGCGCCGAATAGTTGACAGTAAAGATAAAGTGTTCATAATAAGTGCTCCTAGTATATTTAAACAAAACGAGCGTGCAAAATACGGAAGGGTTTTTAAGGATTTTATATGGGATTAACGGGTTATATGGGATTATATTTCTTGCACGGTCTTGTAAAATAATCTCGCGGCAGCAGGTCGATAGGATGAGGGGGA
>JBFMBQ010000223.1:0-4071 GCA_040755115.1 bacterium | reverse complement strand
GCGGGCGCGTGAATGACCTTTCCACGACTACATCTCTGCCGATAAGGCTCTCTTCAAGCCTGCTTTCCAGATTGGAAATACGGCTGCCCCGAAGAATTATGCTGTTCTCTATCTCGCTGTTTTCCACAATCACATTTTCATCAATGGAGGTAAAAGGTCCAATATAAGAATGAACAATGCGGCTTCCTATGCCGATTATCACCGGCCCGCGTATCGTGCTGTCCTCAACAACCGCCCCATCTTCAATCACCACCCGCCCGCAGACATCCGATGTGCCTGTTACTTCCCCGCGAACATCAGGATTTATCGTCTCCAGCACCATGCGGTTCGCCTCCAGGAGGTCTTCCTTCTTGCCGGTGTCTTTCCACCACCCCGTGATAATGTGGGAATTTATAACGCAGCCCTTTTTCAGGAGGACGGAGATGGAGTCGGTTATCTCCAGTTCCCCGCGCCATGAGGGTTTGACCTTATGGACTGCCTCAAGTATGTTGCTGTCAAAGATATAGACCCCGACTATGGCGAGGCTGCTTTTGGGTTTTTTGGGTTTTTCTTCAAGGCTGATGATCTTGCCGTGCTTGACTTCAGCGACGCCGAATTGCTGCGGATTGGCAACACTGGCAAGGAGTATCGTCGCATTCGGCTTCTGTGTTTTGAACTCTTCCACAAGCCCGACGATCCCGTCGCGGAGCAGGTTGTCACCGAGATACAGAACGAACGGCTCGCCGCCGAGAAACTTTTCCGACACCTGCACCGCATGCGCTATCCCCAGCGGCGGATTCTGCTCAATGTATGTTACCCTGACGCCCCATTTTCTGCCTTTGCCTACTGCATCGCGAATCTCAGCGCCGGTATCACCTATTACGATCCCGACTTCCCTTATCCCGGCGTCACGCATCGCCTCAAGCCCGTAGAATATTATCGGCTTGTTCGCGACCGGGACCAACTGCTTGGCATTCGTATAAGTGAGCGGGCGCAGCCGTGTTCCCTTCCCCGCACAGAGTATCAAGCCTTTCATAATAGATTGTATCTATATCATAAAATCTGATGTTGTGCAATCATTAAGCGCTTTTGCAGGTTTTGGGATGCAGAATATATTTTCGCAAAGTTGCAGGGCGGGGTCTCAGTATGTGGCACCCCCAAACGAGTTTGGGGGTGGCACATGGCTGTCTTCGGCGCGATATGGAAATCGCACCCCACAGCGCTTCACATGGCTGAAATGTTACGATCTTTTTTCTTCTTTACGGCTCGCCGATCAGTTGTTTTACTGCGCCGATAAGTTCCTCCGGTTCAACGGGTTTTTCAATGTAAATATCAGGTTCGGTCCCGATAATAGATTTGAGTTTGCCTTTTCGTTTCATATCAACACCGGTTACATGGCTGACTGCGGTGAGCATAATAACGGGTATTTTTTTAAGGTCGTCGTCTTCTTTGAGGATCTTAAATAATCCGAAACCGCTCAATCTGGGCATCAGTATATCAAGAATAATGAGGTCTGGTTTTTTTTCTTTTATTCTGTCAAAGCCCTCGTTTCCATCACATGCGAAGCAAGAAGTATAACCGTGCTCGTGCAGAAGCGCGGAGAGATATTTCACATTACTCATTTCGTCGTCAACGATGAGGACTGATTTTGACATTTTATTTTTCTCCTTAATTTAAATAACAGGTAATGTTACAGTAAATTTTGAACCTTCGCCGGGTGAGGAATCCACAGAGATCGTTCCGCCGTGCTCTGTAACGATTTTCAAGGCGATGGGCAAGCCCAGCCCTGTGCCCGTGCCGAATTTTGTGGTGAAGAAAGGGGCGAAGATTTTCTGCCTGCGGTGATCGCTTATGCCGACGCCGTTGTCTTCAACTTCAACGCATAAATGTGTGTTGTCGGCGTCCCTGCTTGTTGTAACCCTCACGAACGGCTGCATGTCTGGATCATACTCCTTCTCGCCGCAGGCATCAATTGCGTTTGAGACGAGGTTGAGGATTGCGGTGTGAATGGAATTTCGGTCAAGCCGTATGAGAGGCACATCCTCACCGAATTTAGCAGTTAAGGTTACACCCACATCTTTCGCCTGCTGAGCCAGCGCATCACATATCTCTGAAACGATCTCGTTGATTGAACTGAGAACAGGCGAATACTCCAGTTCTCTGGTGAAATTGAGCATGTCCGAAGTGAGGTCGGCGATTCTGTCAACGCCTGTCTGCGCTACAGTCCAGCCTTCGCGGACGAGTTCAAGTTCGTTTTTTGCCAAGCCTGTTTTGATCATATATGAGCCGCCTTTGAGTGCGTTCAGGACATTTTTTGCGCCGTGCAATATGCTCGCTATCGCCTCGCCGATGGCTGCGAGACGCTCCGATTGAATGAGTTTTTTCTGGAGTCGGTCTATCTCTGCGGTCATGGTGTTGAAACCCCTGGCAAGATGTCCGATTTCATCTTCGCTTGTGGTTTCGTGGCGGTATTCAAAATCGCCGCCCGCGACATTTTTCATCCCTGTGAGGAGTCTTTCCGCAGGGCGGCTTACATTCGCCCTGATAAAAAAACCGATTACGATAGATATGATGATGATCGCAATCACAACGGTCGCCGCCGTTTGCATGGCGCGCCTTGATATGTTCCTGTTGATCTCAACGAGTGAGAAATTCGTCTGGATCATGCCCAGAACTTTCTGTTTTTCAGGATGAAAATGACAGGGCGCTGAATAACAACTTTTTCTGTTTGGTATGGGAGTAACAATCACGATGATCGGCTGTCCCGCTTCGGAGGTCAGCAGTTTACAACATTTCCTTGTAGGGTCCATCAGGCTTTGTTTCCCGCCGGGATGACACTGCATGCACATGTGCGCTTTTTTATCAAGGCGTGCGCCGATCTCCTGTTTCTGCGAGGAGGCAACAATGTCGCCTTCGTGGTTCAAGAGCCGCAGTTTTTCAATTGAGGTCTGCCCGCCCACAAGCGTATTAATCGTGCCTTGTATGCCTGCTATTTCTCTGTTCTGCATGAAGCGGTCAAGATTCTTTAATATTACCTCCGCCGTCTGCTGGGAGTTCCTGATAGTTAGGTCTATAGCATGGTCTTTTTCCAGTTTGATATTGATATAACCGAGCGACCCGATGACAACTGTCAGAGCCAGCCCAACGAGGATGTTCAATTTTGGTGCGATCTTCAGTTTTTTAAACATTGAATTGGATGGGAGATGGTAGACGGGAGACGGTAGACGATTTAAATCATCTCCCATCTTACTTCTACCGTCTCCCATCTTATTTTGTCATTTTGATTTTGTCATTTTTATTCAATAGAGAAACGGTGGGGGATGTGGCAATCGGAGCAGTTTTCAAAATCAGGGAGGGAGTGAATTTCAGGCAGCGTTGATTTATCGTGGCACATCCGGCAGGTTTCTATCCCGCCGAAGGTCCATTGATGCGGCTGATGACAGATGCCGCAGGAATCCATACCCGCCGCCCCCGCAACTTCCCGTGCGATCTGTTTATGACAGGAGGAACAAAGTGCGGTTTCAGCGGATGGCTTCCATGTATGCGGCTTGTGACATTGCATACAATCTTTATGTCCCGCCGGCAGGGACTTGCGTTTTATGGTTGTGTGGCAGTTGAGGCATCGGGCAGCGCCCGCGAATGTCCAGTCAGTTTCATTATGACAGGCAATGCAGTTGGTGTGTCCCTTTTTGTTTTCCGACAATCTTTTGTGGCATACGCCGCAGCCTTTCGTGGTCAGAAGGGTCTTTCCGTGCTCTGCCGTGCTGTGGCATTGAGCGCAATCAATTTCCGCTGAATGTTTACCGTGAGGAAACACGGCGCTGCCGAAGGGGATGTCCTCTGTCGGCGGCTGCACATGGCAGATATTAGTGCAGTTTCTATCGGAGGGTGCGGATGGTTTTTCCAGTTCGTCCACAAGTTTTGCAAGTCCGTCGGAAGTTGGGTTTTGCAGATGCTCAAGTATCTTCTTTGAAGAATAGATCAGGTTTTTTGAGTATTGTATATTATGGACACCCTTGCCCTGTTTTACGAGTTGGATATTATGCAGCGCGTCTTTGAGAAGCAGGTCGGCGAGCGCTTTGTCCTTGCCGA
>JBFMBQ010000222.1:0-3427 GCA_040755115.1 bacterium | reverse complement strand
ATGTTTGATGATCGGCGGGGTCTACTTCTTAATACCGCTCATTATCCAGTATCCTCTCAAAGAATATATACCAGCGTTTGCGGTCGCTCCAATTCTGCTGCTCGGTTCGTATTTTCTCAGCATAAGGATGCCTATTGAATATTTCATCATAAGCATCAACCGCATATTTGTATTGATCATGTTTTTGGGGATTTGCGCACTATTCAACTTTTCCCTCAGTTATTATTTTATCGCTCATGGCTTTGGAATACGCGGCGTCGCATACGGAACATCCTTGAGTTATTCCATTTTTGGAATGATGGTTATGATATACTGGCTCGCCCACTGCCATGATTCAGTTAAGGCGATAATCGGGGATGTATGCCGCATTTTTCTTCCTCTCGCTTATACCATTTTATGTATATCCGCAGTTAATCTGATATTTCCACCTGATAAGACATCGTTATGGTACGATATCGCTCTGACCACCGTGCGCATCGTGATGTTCTGCATCCTCGCACTTCCACTGATAATTTACATCAATTCCCAGACCAAGGTTATTCAACTTGTTTTAAATGCTTTGACAACAAGACTGAAACGATTCATATTGAGAAATCAATGAAAGTCTGTTTTTGTTCCCCAGGAATATACCATTTTTTTCGTGAAGATGACCCCGTAATGCACGGCGGCGCTGAACTCCAGCAGTATTTCATCGCTCAATGGCTGCGCAACAACGGAATTCCGTCTGCCTTTATTACCGGCGATTTCGGGCAGCCTTTCATAGAGGAAAAAGAAGGATTCCAGATCGTAAAGATGGCTAAGGGGATGCGCGGCGGACTTCTGACAGAGACCTTTCTTCGGGAAATTGCAGGCATTGAGAAGGCAATGCGTACCGTAGACGCAGATATTTACTATCAGCGCGGAGCCGGCACGCTAACCGGAAAAGTGGCTTATTTGTGCCGGCGAATGCGAAAACCGTTCGTATTCGGTGTGTCATCCGATGCGGATTGTGATATCCACATCTCGCCATACAAACGACCGGGCTGGTATGAGCGCAGAGTATTTTTAAAGGGACTGCGACAGGCGGATTTAATCATCGCACAGACTGAATTCCAACGGGGATTACTAAAAAACAACTTTGGGAACGACTCAATAGTTATAACGAATTGCTATCCAGTGGAAAGAAAAGAAAGAAAAAAAGAATCGCCGCCTAAAGTCCTCTGGGTCGGCGAGATATACCGACCATTGAAGCGGGCAGAAGTTTTTCTTCAACTCGCAGCCGCACTGCCAGATGTAAACTTCATAATGGTCGCAGGACCCGAAGACCCTAAACCAGAACTCTACGCGGAAATACGCAGCCGCGCAGAACGAATGTCTAATGTTGAATTTCTCGGCTTTGTTCCCTGTAAAAAAATCAACCACCACTTTGAAAGGGCATCAATCCTTGTTGACACCTCCGCGGTGTCAGGCTTCCACAACACCTTCCTTCAGGCGTGGGCAAATGAGAATCCTGTGGTTTCCCTTGAGGTTGACCCCGATGATATTATCTGTCGGCACGGATTGGGTTTCCACGCAAAAAATTTTGAAAATCTGGTATATTATACAAAGAAGCTCGTGAATGATGCGGAGTTTCGTGAAAAAATGGGACAACAGGCGTATGAATTCGTCAGCAAGCATCTGGATGTCAACATAATCGGACCAAAATATCGTGAAATTTTTAAAACAGTTTATAAAAATCCTGCATCACTTGCCTAAACGAAACAAGGAGAACACTAATGGAACAAAACAACTCAATTCAGGTTGAAACTTATGACGGATATAAATCCCCTGAGACACCGCGCTCGGTTCTTATGATGGGGAAAAAATACGAGGTTACACGGGTAGTGAAATCGTGGCGCACACAGCGCGGGGAAAACAGACAGACTGAAGAACATTTCCGCGTAGAATTAAAAGGCTACGGAGAATGTGAAATCATCTATAACCCTGAATTTCAAACCTGGCGTATGAAAAAATAAAACCCACGAAGGATACGAAGATAAAAATATGTTTGTTGACACGCACGCACATATTTTTATGTCTGAATTTGATGCAGACCGCGATTCAGTTGTTAAGCGCGCATCAGAAGGAGGTGTCGGCATCATTTTGGATGTTGGAATTGATATTGAAACCAGCCGTATGGCGATTGAAAACTCGCGCAGATATGAAACCGTTCGCGCCGCCGCAGGTTTCCATCCGCATGACGCATCACTCTTTAACGCCGCTGAATTTGAAAAATTTATCGCCGAGAACCGGGACGAAATAATTGCGCTCGGCGAATTCGGGCTTGATTTCTACCGCGATCTCTCCCCTCGCCATATCCAGAAAAATGCCCTGAAAGAACAAATCTCTATCGCATTACGATGTAACCTGCCACTGATCATTCATTGCAGAAAAGCACACAATGAACTCTTCAACATCCTCAATGAGTTTTCACGCTCATTCTCAGGGGTTATGCACTGCTTCTCAGGCGGCATCAACGATTTGAAAAGGTCTCTTGACCTCGGCTTCCACATCTCCATCGCCGGACCCCTCACATACCCGAAATCACATCTCGCCGAACTCGTCAAACTCATCCCGCCCGACCGCCTGCTGCTTGAAACCGATTCACCTTACCTTCCTCCGCAGCCATTCCGTGGAAAACGAAACGAACCGCTCTACCTGATAAACACCGCAGGCATGTTAGCGGATATTCTCGGTGTTAAAATCTTTCAGGTGCGCGACCTTACCACAGAAAATGCATGCCGACTGTTCTCTATATCAAAATAATCAGATAAAAAATGTCAGATACTATTTATATTAACGGCAGATACTATAAACCTCAAAGCGCAAAAATTTCCGTCTTTGACCGCGGCTTTCTCTACGGCGATGCAGTGTTTGAAACAATGCGCTCGTACGATGGCGTCATTTTCCTTGTTGAAAAACACCTCATAAGGCTCTCCCAATCCGCTGCCATTATACGGCTCAAACCACCACATACATCAGAACAACTTGTCAAAATGCTTTACCGGACACTGAAAAATAGTAAAATCAAAAACGCTTACATAAGACTATCCATAACACGCGGCATCATTGCGCACGGCTCTGCTTCACATCACATCTCTCGCCCAAACACGATCATAATCTGCCGCGAAGTTACACCACCGTCAGATGAAAAATATAAAAATGGCGTAACGGCTGTAATATCCACCTACACAAAAACCGCACCTAACGCCTTTGACCCGCGTATCAAAAGCCACAATTACCTCGCAAACATCCTCGCAAGAATGGAAGCCGCAGAAAAAAACGCCTACGAAAGCCTCCTTACCGACTCCGATGGTTTTGTTACTGAAGGGGCTATGAGCAATTTCTTCCTCGTAAAAAATAACGCACTTTATACCCCGCCAAAAAACTCAGGGATACTTGAAGGAAC
>JBFMBQ010000221.1:0-3084 GCA_040755115.1 bacterium | reverse complement strand
ATAATACTCATCAGTTTCGTAAGGTTCAGCACCGCTCGTGTGGCTGATAAAAGCGGCGAATACCATCGTGATTAAAAACGCAACGATACAAATACAGTTTCTCATCTTGCACTTTTCTCCTTATTCTGTGAAATGTGAGATGGGAGATGTGAAACGGGAAACGATCATCTCACTTCTTACCTGTCATCTCCCTTAACCTAACAACTTACAACCTACAACTTAACCCTCCAGACCTTCCCGCGGCTGACGCTTCGGTTTGCTTCCTCGTAGTTGTGCTGATTGCTGCCGGCGATATAGAGAAATTTGCCATCGGCAGAGAGTTTGACGCTCATCGGATAAAAAGTGCTGAAGTCGGGCAGGATTTGCACATCAATAACATCGGTGAGCATGCCCATGGGATCGGCGACAACGATGCGGCGGTTACCCGTATCGGCGATGTATAAGTAACCCTCATTGTCAATTGCGATGCCCGACGGGCGCGACAGTGGGAATTCCTTGTTGTCCTTGATGATGGTGAAAGGTTTCACGCTTTCCTCATCGGTTATCCGTGCGATGCCGCCGGTGATTTTAAGCGTTACATATATGTCGCCGTTTTTTGTCAGTGTAATCCCGTTCGGGCCTGACATCCCGGAAGGCATGCGCATAGCGTGGACAGGTTTTCCTTCGCTGCTGAACTTGATGATGCGGTTGTTGCCGCGGTCGCACACATACAGTTCACCTTCATCCGAAATAACTACCGCCTTGGGATTGATCAGTTGAAGTCTGGAGCCGTCATCCGGCAGACGCTGAACAAACTCGCCCGTGCGCGTAACCAGATATATGCGGTTGACCTGCCGTGAAAAATCAACAACATAAAGTATATCCCTGTAAAATTCAATCCCTGTGGGAAACTGGAGTTTTACGCTCCCCGCAAGGGGTTGAACCTCCTTTGTAATGGGATCGTAGTGAAGCACATTCTCTTCGCGGTCGTCCACGATGAACAGTTCGCCGTCGGAAGCAACCGCAAGATCGTAAGGCACTGCCAGTCCTGCGAGAACTTCCTCAGGGACATACTTCTTACGACCCGCCACATGTTCGGCGATTGCCCCGGAGATACCGGTTTTTTTCTTTACAGGGAATAAATAAATATTCTTTTTCGCCTGAACGAAGCGCGCGATGTCGCCCCACAGAAACATCAGAAGAATTAACATCGCCAGAAGCCCCGAGACAGCAAGATTCCGCTTAGAGAGCAGTGCGCCGCCGTTTTTTGTTTTTTTCTTGAAATCAATAAGAATAATGCGCGGGGAATGAACATCCTCGTAGCGGCTCGCAAGCATACTCAACTTGTTGCATGCGAGTTGCATATCGCGCTCGGAGTGGAGAATGTTCTTTAATTCCAGTTTGGTGAGTTTCTTCATAATTTCATCTGAGCACATAATGAACTTATCCCCGTCAGATGCGGTTACGGTCGCTATCTCAGGCTCATACCCCGGCTTCTTCTTCTCGGTAAACACCTGCCGAAAATGCCTGTCCTTCAGCATGAATACCGGCAGCGAGTTCAGCCTCCCAACATATACATTGGAGTCTATCACGATCATCAACGCCAGCGATGCGTTAGAGACGGTTTCCTCTCCCATACCTGCCCCGCGCCATTCTCTCACAAGGTCGGTAAGCAGTCCCCGCAGAAACGAGACGGGGCGCGGTATCTCACCGCATTGGTATACATCGGAACACTGCTCAAACCTGTTTTTAAGGAAATTAATGGCGAAATCGCGCAGCGGTTTTTCGCCTTCACAGATCGTGAAGAACCCGAAAAAAAGAGCGGAATCGGCTGTGTCAAGAATATACAGACCGTCCCCGACGGCGCCCCCGTTCGGGTGGCAGCCTACCACTGTCCGGAACGAGTGTCCTCTGTAATCCAGTTCCAAGCGTTCACCCCTTATTTTTTGAAAACCATAATGTATTCATGCTTGAAGATGTAAAATCCACCAACAAGCGCCCTGTAATGCCACAATTCCTTCTGATTTCTTTTGGCTCTGGTTTCATCAAAGTTTTTTACGATTATGCTTTTAAGCGCGTAGCCTCTTTTCAGAACTTCCTGCATACAGTAAAAACCCAATGGTATCCATTCGCTCCTTGAATACTTGTCGCCGATAACTAACGCAAAATACCGTCCTTTTTCCAGAAACGGGGTTGCATTGTCAACGGCTTCGCCGAGCATCTTCAGAAACACATCTGTATCTTTTGCGTTTGAAAGGTCTTTTTCGTCTTCGGAGAATTTGATTATATCGTGATACGGCGGGTGCATTATAAGAAGTTGAACGCGCTTGACCCCAAAACGGCTTAATGTTTCACCTGTATCAACCGTTCTGCTGTCGCCGGTAACCATTTGGGATACAACATTGTCTGCGTTCGGTTCGGTTTCTATCAACATTCTTGCTTTTTCTGTGACTTCGGGGTTCAACTCAATTCCGATACCGTTGCGCCCGAGTCTCCTGCACTCTATCAGGGTTGTGCCGCTTCCCGCAAAAGTGTCCAGAACCCAGTCGCCTTTTTTGGTATATCTGCGCATCATCTGATGCGGTATCTGAGGGATAAAGTTTCCCCAGTACCATCCCAGATGCGCCCCAGCGGTATCCCGTCTGTCCAGCACCCACAGACTGTCGGTTAAAATCTCATCGTATTCTTTCCATCGGTGAAGATTTATATCGTTGATCCTGCCCGTCTTTGTTTTTAATATTCCATCCCTTAATCTCCTTATATAATACCTTGCCCGTTCAAGTGTCTGCGATTTTGTGATCTGCTCAAGTTCGGAAATCAGAATGTCCATCCGCAGCGAAACAGCATCATCATTAAAATCCGCAATTAAGATTCCTCCGCGATCGGTTATGTCCCGTTCAAGTCTGGATGTTTTGTTTTTTACGGAATTCAAATCACATACAGAATAAATTTCATCAATTGTTTGGATTAATTTCTCCTTGTTCAAATTCAAGACAGCAGAATTGTAAGGCGAAGGCGCATTACCTGAATTTCCAGACAACGACATTTCTGTAATGTCTGTTTTTAAATTCTTCGCCGCTTTGTTCATTATAAAATTCTATTCTG
>JBFMBQ010000220.1:0-4457 GCA_040755115.1 bacterium | reverse complement strand
AAATAAAATCGGAATATAGTTTACAAATTCTTAATATATGGGTATAATTAGTGCCGTTGAATAAAGATAAGGAGGGGAAAACACAATGAGAAAGAGAAGACTCACACTGTCGGTAGTGATGCTGTTGACTTTATGGTTACTCCCATCGGCGGCGATGGCGGCAGGCGAAACGGGTGCGATCTTTCTTTTAGTCGGAGTAGGCGCAAGACCTGAAGGGATGGGCGGCGCATTTGTGGCAATTGCCGACGATGCGAATGCCGTCAACATCAATCCAGCAGGGATAACGCAGATCAAAGGGCAGCAGGTTACCCTGATGCACAACGAATATTTGCTTGACTTTAATCATGAATATATATCTTACGCACAGGGAATGGGGCAGACAGCCTGGGGCGGCAGTCTTGTGTATCTTGATTTTGGCGAGTTTCCTGCATACAGCACAGCGAATGTATATATTGGAAGTTTCCGCCCTAACAGTTACGCACTGACGGCAGCCTACGGCTTCAAATCAACAGAGGCGGTTTCTTATGGAGTTAATCTCAAGTACATCCGTGAAAAACTCATTGATACCGGGACAGCCTTTGCAGTAGATGCCGGTGTTCTGATCACGCCTCCGAATGTGCCCTGGCGTGTGGGTGCTGTGCTACAGAACTTAGGCACAAAAATAAAAATCGGGACTGAATCCGACCCTCTGCCCTTAACACTTCGCGTAGGCGGCGCATACAAATTACTGGAATATCCCCTCCTGCTCGCAGGAGATGTTTATTTCATCAGAGATAGCGATCCGGAATTTCATTTCGGCGCGGAATACAAACTTGTTGATATTGTAAGTTTAAGACTCGGTTACGATTCATCCGCCGAACTTGATAACGGTATAACATTCGGCGTTGGGTTCGCACAGGAAGGCGTTGCTCTTGATTACGCCTTCGTCCCAATGGGTGACTTCGGCGACTCCCACCGCTTCTCTATCTCTATGAATTTTTAAGACCGTTTGCTCTGTCAACTTAATTACCTGAAACCTTCAAATCGCCTTTTCATAATGAAGAAGGCGATTTTTTTATTTGAAAAAAAGTATTCCCTACAATTGAAAGATTTGAAATATTATTTGCTTTGTTTTATTTTTTAAAAAAATGGCAATATATAATATAAGGTTTTAAAATTACAATTTGTGCAGGGGAAGGCTGCTTTTCGAAAAATCAAGGCTCGCGGGGGATTCTAAACTTTCCTGAATATTTTGAGAAATGGTATTTATGCTTGTAATTTGGGTTAAAATTACCCATATTAAAAGAATGATGGAAACTAATAATTCTGTGAAATCTGTGTAACTCATTATATTCTGTGCTGGCTGAGAAAATTTTGAAATCTAAAATTCAATATCTAAACCAGTATTTTTTCTCTTTACCTGATTTTCTTAATCCAGAATTGAAACTTAAAAAAGTTTCATGTATCCTCCTGCGCTTTTTCTTTCTGTTCGCACTGTCTTTTTTAATTCAAAACCCATCAATCATAATTAAGAATTCTCCCTCTTGTTTGCTTGCTGCTGCTGATGCCGTCCCCGCCGTTAACCTCGTTTTCCCCGATGGCATCTTTATTTTTTACGAGGGAGAACAGGACGGAGTCAAACTCGGGGACAAATACGAAATCTTACGCGACAACCTCATCATTGCTGAAGCGGAAGTCATTGAGGTAAAGCCCCATCTTTCTTATGGAAAAATTCTCTCATTCACATCACCCCCGACAGAGGGCGATGCATTGCGGAAAATCGCCGAAACACCTGAAAAAGATGAGATAACACAAGAACCCGAAAACATTGAAATGCAAGCCGAGCAGGAGGAGGTTGAAGAAACAGAACTCGGAACTGCTGAAATCCCACCGGAAGGCGAAGAGGTCAAAAAAACTGAAACAGATGAACCGAAAACAGAAACCGGAGTGATTCAGAAACCCGAAGAGCAGGCACCGCCCATCGTTCCCGAAAGGGAAAAGACTGAAGGGCAGGGCGAAATTGAGAAAGAGGTAGTATTGAACCTTGACGGTTATCATTACCTTAAATTCCGCAACTATGGTTCGTCAGGCAATGAAAGGCGGTTCCTTTCTGAGAACGCACTTCTTACCTACGGCGCCACATTTGAACAAGGAACTGACATAGAACTGGATAGTGAATTCAAGGGCAAGTTTGAGATTGAAGGGCGATTTTTCCAACTCCCGTTGCAGGAGCGCGAACTGATTTTTACGCTGAAAACAGGTCTTGCCAAGGCGACAATGGGCGATTTCCCGTCCGAATTCCGCACGGGCACACTATCGCCTTTTAATAAGAAAGTCTCAGGAGGGGAAGTCCTCTACTCAACAAAAAGACTTGACCTCAGTTGGCTGTTCTCACAGTCAAAGAGCAATACAAAAACAGAAACCTTTACTGGCAATGGTTCTTACGGACCGTATAAACTCAATGCCATCCAGATTCTCCCCGGCAGCGTATCAGTTCAAATCAATGGACAGGATATCACGAAGGATAATTACAAAGTGGATTATTTTGTCGGTAAAATCACATTTTGCAGCGAGGGCAGCCCCCCTGTCTGCAAGCCAATCACTGAATCCGACCGTGTGCAGGTAACTTATGAACAGAAATTGCTCCTCGCACTCAAAGGCGGCGGGATTTACGGCATAGGCGCTGCCTTTCGCCCGGGCGGCTCACTCAAAGAAGTCGGCTTCGCGCATTTCACCCAGCAAGCCTTGCGCTCTGAACAGCAAATAAAAATCCCCGCCACTTACACCATCAGCGGCGACCAACTTCTCGCGCAGACCGATCCACAATACATATTTCTGCCAAAACCGGAAGACGGTGTTGATCCCTATGTATTATTGGATCCGGGTTTTGAAACCATAACAAAAAATGGTGTCGCATTAGTGCCTGAAACCGATTATACAATAACCACCGATGGATACGCACAGGGCATAATCGGACTCGTCAATATGCCGCAGGCAGGGGATATCTATTACATTTCCTATGTCTACTACTCCCCTGACCTGATTACCACGAAAACAGACGAACATACACAACTTAACGATCCGATCTTTTATCTGTCACAATATACGATTTATCCCGGCACTGAAACGGTTAAATCATGCAGAATCGATCCAGAGGCGCCATGTGATGTTTATAATACCACATTATGTGATCAGGTACTGAATAGCGGGAATGACTATACAATTAATACAAATTCAAACTATATCAAAATTGAAAATCCGAGTTATTACCCCTCCGAGACCCGTAGAACATGTGCATTATATCTCGCTGTCCCATCCGCACCGCCAGGGGCATCAGAATACGACCATACCGTATTAGATATTTTTTCATCGTTCAAACTTAGTGATTTCCTTGAAATTGATTTTGAACGCGCAACCAGCAACGCTGATATATCCACCACGCCTATCCAGATAATAAAGGAAAAAATCACCACTTTCACAAAACAAACCTTGTGTCCTTCTTCCGAAATCCCCGACCCCTGCAAATACACCCTCATGAACACCAATATTGTGGAAGAATCTTTGAGATTATATCTGAGCACCTCCGATGTAATCCTCACGCCAGGAAAAGATTACTATGTATCCATTGATACGGGCATAATCACCTTCGCATCAGGCTCTTCCTTCGCCACAGGCACAGTCGCGTATGTTGATTACCAGTATAACCCACCATTCACCCTTGGTGTAACCTCCGGCAACTCTTCCAGCCTCAAAGGAAACACAAGATTTAAAATCGTTTCTCTAAGTTTCCTCCGCCAGCAAACCGATACCACTTACGCACCCCTCGGCGGCAATACAACACTTGAAACCGACCGCTCTGAGACTCAATTATCCCTGACTCTTGCCCAGAGCCTTAATTTCAACATAACCAGAGGCAATTACACCCGCGCTCAGGATATATTTCAGACCTTCTCAACAGAGACAGACACCGATTCCTATTCACTCGCCTACACCAATAAAGGCTGGCTGAAATCTGCAAAATACACCGCCGCAAAGGAAGACGCATTAGATAACCGTTCGCCAAACATAACTAATTTCACGCGAGACACAAAAACCTATTCACTTGAAGTTGATGTCCCTTCCGTCAAAGAACTGTCCCTTTCTTATACAAATAACAGCATTGATTACACCGATCTCACCACCGAAGCCAACAGCAGTAATTCCAAAACATCCGAATACGGCTTGGATTACGCCCCTTCTAAAAGATTATCCGTCGCATTGAAAACAGCGGACAACACAGTCAGTTACGCCGGCGCAACCCCGTATTCCACTACAAACCGCACAACCGGACTGGTGTTGCTCTACTCTCCCATTAAATTGATCAATATCACGGCTAATATAAATTCACAAAGAAGAAGTGACAGCCGCCCCAAAGCCATTCCAACAGGGCTTGATTCTACTACCTTAGGCATCATGTTCCAGCCGTTCTGGAAATTCAA
>JBFMBQ010000219.1:0-3097 GCA_040755115.1 bacterium | reverse complement strand
AACTACTCTCTAATTGGAAGTAATTCGGTATTTTATAATTCGTCCTGAGCAAACGAGGGTAAACCCCTCGCAATTCTTTCTTCTTCACCCCACATACTTGATTGCAAATAGGTTGCAAGATTGACATCTTTGTTGACAATATCAAGTTTTTTACGGATATGTTCACGGTGACGATCGATCGTTGCCTCAGATACACCTTGAATCTGTGCAATCTCTTTTGTGCGCATTCCATTACTGATCAATTTACAGATTTTAATCTCTGTTGGTGTCAGAGAATAATATTTACGAGATAAGCGATTAATAAAAGGAGAAGTAATCTCCTCCAAATTAGTCCTTAAAATTTCCACATATTTTTTCTGACTTTTCGGCAATTCCAGCGAAAGTGCATGCAGAATCGGTATCAGAATCTTTTCAACATTTGCCTGCACATTCTTATTGATATTCGCTTTCTCTTCCTCAATCCTTTGCAGTACCGCCCTCAAGGCTGCATTCGCTTCCTGAAGTGCCTTACGCTCTACTGTAAGTTGCTTGTTCAATTCTTTTAATTCCTGCTCAGCGGAAATCCGCGCTGCGGTTTTACCGATCTGTTCGGCAATTGCATCCAGAAGCAAACGCTCTTCTTTTAAAAAAGGCCCTTCATCTTCTGGCGGCTTTTCTTCAAGATAGAACACCTCAACTTCACCCATAGGCTCGTTGTACATAAGAATCCGAGAAGATTGACGCCACTTAGAGGATTTGAATCCGCGGCTTTTATAAGTCTTTCCATCAAACAGAATCCGCGCACATGTGATCTCAGGATACTGCCATGACGGGGGGAGGATGTTAACGAGATTCTGAAGGAAATCCTCTATAGAATCGGAATAACGCTCGGCAAGTATTGCCATCCCATACATACAATTCAATTCTTTAATGCGTTCCAGTAGTGCGACTTCTACCTTTGCAGGATCAATTTCGCTCTTCTGAGGAACAGGCAAGGGGAATCTTAATTCCCCATGCGGAAATTGCAGCGAAGAGAGATCGGTATGGTCTGAAAATGGTTTTGGTTTTACCATCGGTTTACCATCTATATATTATTGGTATTTAATA
This sequence comes from bacterium, assembly GCA_040755115.1. GTDB lineage: Bacteria > UBP15 > UBA6099 > UBA6099 > JBFMBQ01 > JBFMBQ01. The sequence continues at coordinate 2,011 of JBFMBQ010000219.1, read as the reverse complement.
GGCAATAAATAATAGTTATTGTGCCTATAAAATATAGGCATAAGATACGAATTTTATTTGTATTTACACATACTATCATATCCAACGAAAATGATTTTGTCAACTTATGATTCAAAATCAGTTTCTTAAGGCTGATTAAAAAAATCTGTTCCAACAAAGGGAGGATATTATGTCTGCATTAACACTTGAATCAATTTTAAAAGGGCGACGGAGTCAACCGCATCAACTCATTGAAGTGCTGCAGGATGTACAGGAACGCTACAGTTGTATTCCTGAAGAGGACATGAGGGTTATTTCAAGGGAACTGGGAGTTCCTCAAATAGAGGTATATAGAGTAGCGAGTTTCTACAAGGCTTTCTCGCTTAAGCCGAGGGGAAAAAATGTGATCACAATATGTGCGGGCACTGCATGTCATGTTCGGGGAGCAAAACTGCTTTCTAACCAAATCCGCGCCCAACTCGGTATCTCGCCCGGCGACACTACGGAAGACGGACAGTTCACTCTTGAACAGGTGAACTGCCTTGGAGCCTGCGCCTTGGGTCCTGTAGTAGTGCTAAGCGAAAACGGCAACCAAACATATTACAGTCACATGAGCCCGGGCAAGATCCGATCACTGATAAATTCATTGAATGGAAAAAGAATGGAGGACGCCTATGATGTCAAAGGCACAAAACCCAGCCGGTCTAAAAATAAAAAACATTAAAAACCTCACAGAATTACGCAGACGGCTTCGCTCAAGCATTAAAAGTTTTAAATCCAGGCTTATTATCTGCGGTGGCACGGGGTGTCATGCATCACAGTGTCAGAATGTAATTGATGCGGTCAGAAAAGAGTTGAAAAATCAAAGACTGGAAAAGAGTGTATGGTTACGCGTTACAGGATGTCACGGCTTCTGCGAGCAGGGACCTCTAATGATCCTTGAACCGGGCAACATTTTTTACTGTAGACTGAAGCCGGAAAATGCCGATGAGATCATTTCTAAAACCTTGCTCAAAGGTGAGATAATTGAAAGTTTACTCTACACAGACCCTGTTACATCAAAGAAAATACGAACTGAAGCAGAAATTCCTTTCTACCGTGCGCAGGATCGTCAGTTGCTCGCACAGAACAAACTGCTGGATCCATGTTCTATAGAAGACTACATTGCTATCGGTGGATACACTGCACTGGCAAAAACTCTTAAGGAGTTTTCCCCGGAAAAAGTCATTGAGGAAATCAAGATTTCCGGTTTAAGGGGTCGCGGCGGCGGCGGTTTCCCGACAGCCAGAAAGTGGGATGAGTGCCGGTCTGCGCCCGGTGAGGAGAAGTATGTTATCTGCAATGCGGATGAGGGGGATCCTGGCGCCTACATGGACAGGAGCCTTCTTGAAGGCAATCCGCACCTGGTTATTGAAGGTATGATGATAGGGGCATGGGCTATAGGCGCCCAACAAGGCTACATTTATGTCCGTAATGAATACCCTCTTGCGGTTAAACATGCGCGGATAGCAATACGGCAGGCAAGAGAATACGGTCTTTTAGGTGATAACATCATGGGGCTTGGATTTTCCTTTGATGTGGAAATCGCCCGTGGAGGAGGTGCTTTCGTCTGCGGTGAATCAACTGCCCTTATGGCTTCTCTGGAAGGCAAAGTGGGCGAGCCGCGCCCCAAGGATGTACATACCGTGAAGGATGGACTGTGGCACAAGCCCACAACTCTGAATAATGTTGAAACATGGGCAAATGTTCCACTTATTATAACGAATGGAGCGGCATGGTTTGCCGACAAAGGAACTAAGAACAGCAAGGGGACCAAAATTTTTGCGCTAACCGGCAGGGTGAAAAACACCGGTCTTGTGGAAGTTGCTATGGGCACGACATTGCGCACCATAGTTTTTGATATCGGCGGGGGCGCCATTAACGGCATGGCAGTTAAGTCTGTGCAGACCGGCGGTCCTTCCGGCGGATGCCTCCCGCTGGACAAGTTTGATCTTCCTGTTGATTTTGATGAACTTTACAAGGCAGGCTCAAT
>JBFMBQ010000218.1:0-9186 GCA_040755115.1 bacterium | reverse complement strand
TTCAACTCGCCCTTATTGTGAATAAGGGCGGGGCGAAGAACACCGACATCTTTATCCGCACGGGCAGAATCACGCCGGAACTGGAGAAAAAACTGGATAAGAAATACACCGAGCGTGCCTGGTTCATCGTGCCGATGGAGAACGGCACAATGCACATAACCGACCTGTTCAAATCAAGGATAACAGGGCTGCTCGGACTGACTGTCTCTGCGCCGATCCGCAGAAAAGATGCCATCGTTGGCGTCCTGCGGCTTGACTGCAAGTTTGAAGACCTCGTCCAGACCATCCGCACACGCATCGCCCCGGAAACGGCGAATAGGTAACAGGCGATTATCATTTTACTGCCGTGCGATAACAAATGATTTCACCGAATGACGAATATTGAACAAGGAATCCCGAATATTGAAGTTATATGAACTTCATAATTCAAAATTCAATGTTCGTTATTCATTACTCGCTTTAAAATGTTGTAACATTTTAGCCATGTGAAGCGCTGTAGGGCGCGATCTCCGTATCGCGCCGAAGACGGCGGGGTGCGGAGACCCCGCCCTACAACTATGTAAAAATTTGTTCTGATAGAGATGACTTCACTCCGCCAAAATTTTATAAAATGTTAAAAAATGGTGTTCATAAAAATATATCGGGACGCCCTGAACATACAAAGAGCGTCCCGACATTATAGGAGCCTGATAAGATTCAATTAAGGTATTCGCTGAACAGTCCCTCCCTCGCAAACTTCTGGAGTTTCTTGATCGCCCGATCCTCTATCTGTCTTATCCTTTCGGGTGAAAGGCTGAAGATTTTTCCCACCTCACGCAGCGAACGCGCCTTCCCGTCGTCAAGTCCATAACGCAGTTTAAGGATTTCCTTTTCTTTTATCGTGAGCGCTAAATTAAGTGCCTGATCCAGGTTTTCTCTCTGCTCCGATTCAATACTGGCTGTAAGCGGTGTTACAAGTTCTCTGTCTTCAAGCACATCTATATAACTGTTGGCGTCAGCGTCGTCGGAAATCTGTGTGTCAAGAGAAACAGTGCCCGGAATGAGCGACAGCAGCCTTTTAATTGTAGCCTGGCTCGTGCCCGACCGTTTTGAGACCTCTTCCATTGATGGTTTCCTGCCCAGTTCGCGCCGGAGGCTCTCGGTGGCGTTGATGAGACGCTTGGAATGAGTTTTGAAGTTGGATGGCTTTTTCACTGTATCGCCGTGTCTCAGGATTGCATCCTCTATAGCCTGTCTGATCCACCAGGTGGCGTAAGTGCTGAATCTGAAACCTTTTTCAGGCTTGAATTTCTCGGCAGCCGTGATAAGCCCCACAATGCCTTCCTGAACCATATCTTCATAATCCAGACCGCGACCAAGGCTCTTCCGCACGATGCTTATAACGAGCGGGAGGTTCTTTTCCACATACGCATTGCGCCGTTCAACACTGCCGATTTCATAAATTTTATCGTATTTTTCAGGCTTTTTTGCCTTAACCTTGTCCATTTCAGATTCCCTCTTTTCTAAACCCTGACAATTGGCATCCATAATTTGCCCCTTAATAGTTGCCTTATTCTGTCAACTATTATACCACATTTTCTGTTTTGTCAAACACTTTTTAAAAAATATTTATTTAAATATTAATTCTTCTTTGCAATGAAGGAAATATCCCCTTTCCTTACACTAACCTCCACATCATCCCCTTCCCTGAACTCGCCTTGCAGAACTTTTATCGCAAGCGGGTCAAGAACACTCTTTTGAATCACGCGCTTGAGCGGTCGCGCTCCATAAGCAGGATCATATCCCTCGCGCGCAAGGTAATCTTTCGCATCGTCCGTCAACGAAAGCGTGATCTTCTTATCCTTGAGCCTCTCTTTTACAAGCCCCATCTGTATGTCTATTATCTGCCTTATGTTCTCCTGCGTCAGACGGTTGAACAGCACAACCTCGTCTATGCGGTTCAAAAATTCAGGACGGAAGTTCAACTTCAATTCCTCCATCACATGGTTCCTTATTTCTTCGCTGTTGTGCCCGTTATCCTCCTGTAGCCAGCGTGTCCCGATGTTGGAGGTCATTATGATTATGGTGTTCTTAAAATCAACCGTCCGCCCATGCCCGTCCGTCAGCCGCCCGTCGTCAAGTATCTGTAGAAAGATGTTGAAAACCTCCGCGTGCGCCTTCTCAATCTCGTCAAACAGCAGCACCGAGTAAGGACGCCTGCGCACTGCCTCCGTCAGATAGCCGCCTTCATCGTAGCCGACATACCCCGGCGGCGCGCCGATGAACCTTGCAACAGAGTGCTTCTCCATAAATTCCGACATATCAAGCCTGACCATTGCCCGCTCATCATTGAAAAGAAAATCCGCCAGCGCACGCGCCAACTCGGTCTTCCCCACGCCTGTCGGTCCCATAAATATGAACGACCCAATCGGGCGGTTCGGGTCCTGAAGCCCTGCCCGCGCGCGCCGCACCGAATTGGATACCGCCTCTATCGCGCCCTCCTGCCCAACTACGCGCCGCCTTATGCTCTCTTCCATCCTGATGAGTTTCGCCGTCTCGCCCTCAAGCATCTTCGTTACAGGTATCCCCGTCCACTTTGATACTATCTCCGCCACATCCTCTTCTTCCACTTCTTCCTTCAGCATCTTGTGGTCTTTCTGGATTTCTGCAAGTTTCCTGTTTTTTTCCTCCAGTTCATTCTGGAGCGCGGTAACCGTTCCGTAACGTATTTCCGCCACCTTGCCGAGATCGCCGCGCCGCTCCGCATCCGTTTCCTCTATCCGCGCCTCGTCTATCCGCTCCTTGATTGTCCGTATCTCCTGGATTATCTCTTTCTCTGTGTGCCATCGGGTCTTAAGGACATCAATCTGCTCCTTCAGTGATGCCAGTTCAGTTTCAAGTTTTTTCAGCCGCTCCTGCGATGCAACATCTTTTTCCTTTTTAAGCGCTTCCCTTTCAATCTCAATCTGCCTGATCCGCCTGTCAAGTTCATCAATCTCCGTCGGCATGCTGTCTATCTCCATCCTCAGCCGCGAGGCAGCCTCGTCAATCAGGTCAATCGCCTTGTCAGGCAAAAATCTGTCGGAGATATAGCGGTTTGACAGGACGGCAGCGGCGATGAGGGCGGTGTCCTTGATCCTGACGCCGTGATGCACTTCATAGCGGTCTTTCAAGCCGCGCAGGATTGAAATTGTGTCATCAACCGAAGGCTCTTTGACAAGGACAGGCTGGAACCTGCGCTCAAGTGCGGCGTCTTTCTCCACATGTTTGCGGTATTCGTCAAGCGTCGTGGCGCCGATGCAGCGCAACTCGCCGCGCGCTAACGCCGGCTTCAACATATTTGAAGCGTCCACCGCGCCTTCGGCAGCCCCAGCGCCGACAAGCGTGTGCAGTTCATCTATGAACATTATGATCTGCCCCTCGGCGCGGTCAATTTCCTTCAGGACAGCCTTCAGGCGGTCCTCAAACTCGCCTCTATACTTTGTCCCCGCAACTAACGCGCCGAGGTCAAGCGCAAGCGTCCGCTTGTTCTTCAATCCTTCGGGCACATCGCCGTCAACGATGCGCCGCGCCAGCCCCTCCACGATTGCCGTCTTGCCGACACCCGGCTCGCCGATCAGCACAGGATTGTTTTTCGTCCGCCGTGACAGCACCTGAATGAGGCGGCGGATTTCCTCATCTCTGCCGATTACAGGGTCAAGTTTGCCGCGGCGGGCGAGATCAGTCAGGTCGCGGCAGTAGCGTTCAAGTGCCTGATATTTATCTTCAGGGTTCTGGTCTGTTATGCGCTGCCCGCCGCGTATTTCCATAAGTGAAGCAAGTAGACGTTCGTGAGTGATGCTGTGGCTGCGCAGAGTGGACGAAATTTCACTCCTGTCAAGGGCGGTAAGAGCGAGCAGTAAGTGCTCGGTGCTGACGAATTCATCTTTGAGATGGGAGGCTTCAGATATGGCAGCGTTGAGAGTCTTTTTGAGAGCCGAAGAGATATAAGCGCTGGCGGCTGCGTCTCCGTAAATTTTAGGTTTTTTATCAAGCAAATTTTTGATTTCGTCGTTGACGGTCTGGATGTTGACGCCGAGTTTTTGAAGTATTGCAGGCACAATCCCATCCGCTTGCTGAATCAGGGCTAAAAACAGGTGTTCGTTTGATATTTCCTGATGATTATAATTTTCAGCAACGGATTGCGCCTCCTGGAGCGCCTCTTGTGCTTTTATTGTAAACTTATCCAATCGCAACGCGATTCCCTCCAGAACATATTTTTATTTTATTATAATAGTTTAGCATTATATTGTCAATATATTTATAAAAAAAATTTTTATTACCTTATTCTTCCCCTGCGGGGTTATTACTTTTTTAAATTTGGAGTGCGACATCACGATGTCGCTTTCGTTTCGGGCGACATGTCTCCCGCACAACAAACAGAATACGATGTAGGGGCAGCTCCGCGTGTCTGCCACTCATCTGCCTGATCAAGATGTATAACGAGGGACAATTACGCCAACAGCGCGTTTGCAAGTGAGGCAAGATACTACTATGATTTACTCGGGCGGCGGATAATGAAGTGGGTGGATGACGACGGCGACAGTCAGCCGGAGAAGGTGAGAAAATTCGTATATGATGGAGATGACATTTTGCTTGAGTATGACGGGAACAATGTCCTTGAGGCGAGATATACGCACGGACTTGGAGTTGATGATGTAATTTCAGTGCGAAGAGCCGTTGCGGGCTGGGGAGAGAGAAGTTACTATTATCATAAAGACGGACTCGGAAGCATAACTGAGATAACAAACTGGAGAGGGGAAATTGTGAAAAGTTACGAATACAGTGCGTTTGGTGAGATCGTGAAGGAATGTTCTGATCCAGATTACAACCTTGGGAAGAAAGGGGTCAGGTATTGAACTGGGAATTGGGGAAGAAAGGGGTCAGGTCTTGAACTGGGAATTGAGAGGGAAGAAAGGGAAGAAAGGGGTCAGGTCTTGAACTGGGAATTGAGATGATTTATCCCCGCTGAAAAAAATATTTCACGCGAAGACGCAAAAGCGCAATGATATTTGCAAAAAAAATCGGTGTTCATCGGTGTTCATCTGTGGTTCATATCTGCATGTAGTAAGCAGGAACGGGAACCGCGCCCTGCATCTATTGAAAAACAGCAACCGTTCACAAGCATAGCGGGAAACCCCCTTTTTCGTGTAAAAATGGGTTTTCCCGAACCCTTTCCCTAACCTGGCATAGCCAGAACCAAAGATGAAAAAATTGAACCACAGATGAACACGGATAAACACGGATAAGATGAACACAGATAGAGATGGATATTTGCGCCGCAGGCGCAAATAAAGAATCTGTGTTCATCAGTGTTAATCAGTGGTTCCATAAATCTTGCAATTTTGCGCAGAAGTTCAGTTGTAAGATACTAAAAACTCTATCAAAATTGGCAGATGGCTGCGAGAAGGAAACACCAAAGTTACGAGAGTTTTTTGAAAGGAGGTTCGGAGGGAAACTTTTTTACACGAAAAAAGTTTCCCCCCGTGAACGCGTACGAAAAACATTTATTGAAAAACATTACTTGCCGCCGTCTAAATATTTCCCATACCATTCTATCGCCTGATTCACGATCTGCTGCGGGAAAAGCACATGCCCGCCCTTGCCCCAGATAACCTTTTTAGGCTCTCCGACCGCATTATGAAAATTCTCGGCGCACTCTTTCCTCACAACCATATCATCTCTGGTGTTGTAAAACATCACAGGCCGCCCCGAAATTTTGCGGAGGTAACTCACAGGGTCAAGATAGGCAAAGCGTTCAACGAGCGCATCAACGCCCTCTTCACCAGCGAAGCCCTTAACATTTTTTGCCCCTGCTACATTAATATCTTTGAAGACGCAGGCGAGGTCGCCGCCGCCGAGCGTTAGAACCATCGCCCTGATGCGCTCATCAATCCCCGCCGCTATCGCGCCGACTATCGTTCCCATACTGATCCCAAAATAGCCGACGCGCTCCGTATCAAGTTCGGGCAGCGTCTCAATGTAATCAAGCAGGCGGAAGACATCAAAGATATACTGCTTTATGAACTGTTCGGATGTTTCAATTGTCCGGAAGGCATCTTCCATTTTCCCCGGGCGTTCGCCGTGATACGGCGCATCAATCGCGACCGTCGCCCAGCCTTTATCTGCGAACGGCTTGTGAAAACCGGCGAAGATAAAATTCTCCTTGTCCTGCATATAGCCGTGCATAAGGACGATGACCGGAAACGGCGGCTTGTGCGCATCGGGGTCGGGCAGCGTAAGCACACCGGGAACAACCTCGCCGCCGACGCTTGTATATCTGAAATAGACCTTCTCGTAGTTTTTCCCCTCCACCCGACTTATGATTTCAGGTTTCAGCGCCGCCTCGCGGTCATATTCATACCACGGTGCAATTTCATCGCTGGCAAAAAGAATTGCCGTATAAAAAACAGCGCATAATAAAATCGTAAAAAATCGGTTTTCTCTCATCTCATCGCAACCTTTCTATCCATCAGACCCTGATGTTAATTTAATCCTGGACTTGTGCAAATTTAAATGCAGACCATAAGAATATGCTATAGCGATACAAAATTTCATGTTTCTTTGTTGTTCGGTTGCGGTTGCGCTGCTGGAATCGTTGTTCGTATTGCGTCTTTCGTTTCTTTTTTGTCCGATTAACGACAGACGAAAGCCGATTCGAGCCGCGCAACCGTTCAACGATTCCAAAAATGCACAAGTTTAGTTTAATATTGTGTTAATCTGTGTTTATCAGTGGTTCTATTTTTTTAATTTAATAATATGCGCCTCTGCGCCATGCTCCATTATTTTTTGCAAACTTACAGAATCCCGAAGTTTATACTCACCCACACGCGTCCGCAAGAGAAAAGACACGCAGGCGGGGACGCTCAATGCCTTTCCGTAATCTTCCACGAGTGTCCTTATGTATGTGCCGCTGGAACATTCAATATCAAGCAGCACCCTCTGGAAAGCGCCTCTGAAATAAACATCAAGTATCTTGAAACTATGAATCGTAACAACCTTTGACGGTCGCTCAACCTCAATCCCCCGTCTCGCAAGTTTGTAAAGTTTCTGCCCCTTCACCTTGCGCGCCGATGTCATTGGCGGTATCTGGTTTATCGTCCCGCAGAATTGAAGCGAGGCGCGCTCAAGCGCATCTCTTTCAATATCAACTTGCGCTGATTCCAGGATATCTCCGTCATAATCGCCTGTAGTTGTGCGCACGCCGAGCGTTGCCTCAGCACGATAACCTTTCTCCATGTCCGTGAACGATTTTGATAACTTGGTCGCATCATTGACAAGCAGCAACAGCACGCCGCAGGCGGCGGGGTCAAGCGTCCCCGCATGCCCCACTCTTGAACCCCCCAGTCCCCTCCTGACGCAGTCAACAACATCGTGCGATGTCATCCCGACGGGCTTGAAGACATTCAGCAATCCGCTTTCTGTAAACATAGTGGATTGAAGAAAGCAGGCAGTAGATAGTATGTGTTTTGCCTAAAAATTAATATAAATAAAGTTTCTCGTTAATCGGTTGCGGTTGCGCTGCTGGAATCGTTGTTCGTATTGCGTCTTTCGTCGTTTTCTTTGTCCGATTAACGACAGACGAAAGCCGATTCGAGCCGCGCAACCGTTCAACTTTAGTTATCAGCATTTCCGTTCCCCTGCGCCTCCCCATTCCCTCAGCCGCGCGCGGCACTCGTTCAGCACCGATTCAATCAACTCCGCCATCGGTTTTTTTGAGCGCAGCCCGGCTGCACACCTGTGCCCGCCGCCCCCGAATTTAACGGCGACACCGCTGACATCCACTCCCCCCTTTGAGCGCAGGTTCACACGCACCCTCCCATTGTCTGTGGCTGAAAATAATATATATACCTCAGATTTCCTGTATGCGCCCAATACCTCAACCACACCATCAAAATCCTCGTCCGTTACCTTCATTTCCTTCATCTGCTGCTGTTCAATCACCGACCACAGCAGCGCGCCGTCTTCGTCCGTCCGCAGATTTGAAAGCGCATAACCCAACAGGTGAAGATGCGGCAGCGAACGCTGATCATACACTCTCACAGCGATTGCGCCCGGATCGGCGCCGGCAGCCACCAGCGCGCTGCACACGCGAAAAACTTCCGGCGTGGTCGTCGCATACTTGAATCTGCCTGTGTCAAACATAATGCCTGTGTAAAGGCAGGCGGCGATGTCGGGAGTTATGTTGAATTTTTCCTGCTCAAAAAAGCGGTAAATTATCTCGCAGGTTGAAGAAGCGTGCGGGTCAACATAATTCAGGTCGGCGAAGTCGGAGTTATTTGATATATGGTGGTCAATGTTGACGCGTCTGGCGGCGCGCCGCAGGGCAGGGATGAGTTCATCGCCCACGCGCTTCTCGTCGCCGCAGTCAAGCGTGACGGCGACCTCCACCGTCAACTGCCTCGCCTTCTCTGCGCTTATCACTTCATCGGCGCCGGGAAGAAAACGAAAAAACGACGGCGCGCCGTGACAGGACACCGCATAAACACTGCGCCCCAGACCTTTCAGAAAATGATACATCGCAAGGACTGCGCCGACGCAGTCGCCGTCGGGATTTATATGGCAGAACAGACCGAACGAATTATAACTTCGGATCAGTGCTGAAAGTTCACTAAAATCCATTGTAAAAGACTATAGACTACAGGTTTCTGCGCATGTTCACGAGAGGAAAATCCATATATTCACACGAATTTAGAAATTCACTCGAAGTTAATTCTCAAATTTTTCCCTACCTACTATCTACTACCTACTATCTACTCCTGATTTTGCATTTATTTTATGCAAAATCAGGTTTCATTCACCGCCTTCGGCTTTCTTTATTTCGTCAAGCAGCGCACAAATATGCACACCGCGCTCAATTGAGTCGTCAAGGAAAAACTGAAATGAAGGGACACGCTTTATGATGATTCGCTCCTGAACGCATTTACGGATAAAACCGCTTGCATGGTTGAGGCTCTTGACGGTCTCCTTCTTCTTCGCCTCTTCGCCTATTACCGAAATATACACCCTCGCGGTGCTGAGATCAGGCGTAACCTCAATATCTGTTATTGTAACAAAACCCACCCGCGGGTCTTTCATCTCCCTGCGTATCACCTCGCTTATCTCCTGTATAAGCAGACTTGATACTCTCTTCATTCGGTTTGGGATCATAGCAGTATCTTTCTATAA
>JBFMBQ010000217.1:0-11125 GCA_040755115.1 bacterium | reverse complement strand
GTGCGTGGATTGAAACATGCCCTTGACTTTTACGCAGGTGTAAAATCAGTGCGTTTTCGTGCTTTCGTGTTTTTGCGGCAATAAAATCTATAAAAGATGGAATACCTCATCATTTAATCAAACCTTTTTCATCCGACTCAAATCTTAAAATTATCAGGATGTATTGACATCAGGTGGCTTTTTATGGTATTTAGCACGATAGTGCGGGAGATTTTCTACCTTACAAAACAAACATTATGATTTTTAGACGCGGATTTACACTGATTTTCACAGATTTTTATATGAGCGCACACAATGCGCCCATACATCCGTGTTTATCCGTGTCAAAATAATTAGAAAGGGGAACCAATATGAATAGATTCCAGCAGACCATGATTTGTGTTGTTCTTTTCTTTTTCTCGCTGCTGATATTCTCGGTTGATTCGCCAGCCGCCGCGGCAGCGGAAAATGTTTACATCTATACCTCGCCCCAAGCCGCTGCGCCTGTGGTGCACGGAGTGAAACACTTAAGAGGAGTGTTGCAGAGGAGTGGTTACAATGTTGCCGATGCGGCACAATCTCTTGCAACTCCCGCCGAGCCGACTATTGCCGTCGGAGACATATCGCAGGATGCGGAGTTGAAAAAGTTTCTGGAGCAGACCGCCATCAAGGCGCCGTCCGCTGCTGAAGCCTTCACGGTGGGCGCTGCGCAGAGCAAGGGAGCAACTGTGATCGTCGGCGCAGGCGGCGATGCAGTCGGCGCAATGTATGCCGCTTATGAAATCGCTGAACAGATTGAACTGTCGGGATCAGGCGCGCCGCTTCAGAAAGCGATCAGGCAAAAAACGGAGACCCCTTTTATGGAAATCCGCGCCGTGAATCCTTTCTTCCATGTGCAGGCGTTTGAAGACAGGGATTCGTGGTATTTCTCGGAAGACTTCTGGGCGAGTTATCTTGATTGGCTGTCCTACTCGCGCTACAATCTGCTGGATATTCACGCGATGTATGATCTTTATATTACATCGTTCCCTAATGCGTATCTGTATCTGCTGAAATCAGATCGTTACCCTGACATCGGAGTGCCTGCGGATGTTGCGAAAGTAAACCTTGATGTGTTCAACCGCATCATCAGCATGGCGAAGGATCGCGGCATCAGAACCTCGCTGATGAGTTACCATGCCGGCTGGTCGCTCACAGGGCACGGCGAGGGTCCGCGCCCGCCGACCGATGAGGAATTAGCCGATTACACCCGCGAGATGGTGCGCGATATTATCAACAAATGCCCCGACCTGTGGATGGTCGGCTTCCGCATCGGCGAATCGGGACGCCCCGCCGATTTCTTCCGCAAAAGTTACATCGCAGGCATCAAGGAAGCAGACCGCCCCATTTACCTCTTTACCCGAACCTGGGTTACACAACCTGTTTATGTAAGAGAAATCGCCGATTCCTACCCGGGCAAAACCTTCATTGAAATCAAATACAACGGCGAGCAGTTAGGTTTGCCTTATCACGCCATCACAAGTCCGCGCGCACACGGCGGGGCAGCCCCAAGTTATACTTTTGAAGATTACACCAACTACCCGCGCAACTACAAAATCCTGTGGCAGATTCGCGCAAACGGCACACATCGGCTCTTCCGCTGGGGCGACCCTGTATTCGCCGCACGCGCGATGCGCTCCACACGCTTCGGCGAAGGCATCGGCTTCACTATGGAGCCGCTCACTTCTTATTACCCAATGACAGATTTTTTTCACAACTTTGATATTGATCACGAGTTTTTCACCTGGGACCATGAGCGCAACTGGTTCTGGTATTTCGTCTGGGGCAGGACCGCATACAATCCCGACACGCCGGAGGATGTGTGGCTCCTTGAATTCGGAAAACGCTACGGCGCAGCCGCACCCGCCGTTTACCACGCCCTCACCACCGCAAGCAAGATTGTCCCGCTCATCTATTCCTACCGCTGCCTCGGACTTGACCACCGCCAGATGGCGCCGGAATACGAAAACGGCGGCACACTTGACGAATTCACAACCAACCTGCCTCTGGATATTAATGTAATGCGCCCGATTGATGAGTTCGTGCGCCACTCGCTTTTCCGCTCCCCGATTCTCGGCGCAAAGATGGGTCCCTTTGAGGTCGCTGGCAGACTTGAGAAATACATAGATGACAGCGCCGCTGCGGTTAAGGAGGCGGCTGCCGCGCTCGGCGCCGATGACAAAGACTTTAATTGTTTGCGTATGGAAATAGAGTCATTGAGCCATCTTGCAAGTTACTACGCCAACAAACTTCGTGCCGCTGTGCACCTTGAATTTTTCCGCGAGACGATGAGCGCGGAGGATTTGCATCAGGCTAAGGAATACACGGCGAAGGCGCTGGACGACTGGGAGCAACTATCAGTTGCCGGTGAAAAGCATTACCGCCCGCTCCTTGACACATTGAGAATGCACACGCGCGAATTCACCTGGCGCAAGGAAGGCGAGGAACTGGAGGCGGATAAAAAGATCATCAGCAACGAGGAAAAGGGTTTTATGTCAAAAGTCAGCGGCGCAAAATCGCCGATGATTGCGCACAGACCGGTCTACTTCTGGCATGAGACGGGGCGCGCTGTGCCGGTTTCGGCAACCGTTATCGGCGGTGAGCCAAAGGAATTGAATCTGTTTTTCCGTAAAGCCGGAAGTGGCGAATTTCAGTCCGTTGGTTTTTCAAAGTCAGCATTGCCTTATGTCTATACGGCTGAGATACCGCCTCAGGGGGGAACTGCGGCGGTTGAATATTACATAGAGGGTGATATTAACGGCACAAAATCCCGTTTCCCGTCCGAGCGCGGGCTGGTAAGGACGCTCAAGACGAAATTCAGCATTGAGGAATATGCCGATGGGACGGCGAAATACATAACAGAGGAACGCGAGCGGATGAAGAAGATGATGTCAGGAAAATATGTAACGCTTCTGATCACGGACGACGATCAGCCCCCGCGGATCAGGATTCAGCAGCCGCAGATAAAGGCTGGCGGGACGAAAGCAATCATCAGCGCAGCGGTTGAAGATGAGGGCGGTGTGAAAGAAGTCTATCTGTATTACAAGGCGCTGCCGTCTTATGCGCATTGGAATCAGGTGGCGATGAAGAAGGACGACGGCAATTATTCATTGGAAGTAATGTTGACGCCTGAGGGGCTGATGTATTATGCGGCGGCAGCCGATAACAACGGCAACGCAGCGCAGGCTCCGGATTTCCGTGTGGAAACGCCTTATGCGGTGATAACGGCGTGGGAGCCTTCAAAGAACCCGCATAAGTAGTTTTGGGTTTTGTAACATTTTAGCGAACTGAACTTGTCTCTATCAGAACATATTTTCGCAAGTTGCAGGGCGGGGTCTCCGCACCCCGCCGTCTTCGGAGCGATACGGAGATTGCCCTACAGCGCTTCACATAGCAAAATGTTATTTATATCTTAAATTCCCATTGCGCCATTTGCGTATACTCTGCGCTCTTTGCGTGAGCCAATCATTGCCCGCAGGGCGCTAATTTAACAATTCTGAATTTGCGGTTAATTTCTTTAAAATGTGGGAATATTTAGTTGTAAGCAATTGAGCGGGGGAAAAGGATGGCGATAATGGAAGCAGAGATCGTCTGTGTGCCGAAACTCATGGATGTGGATGCGGAATTCGTAAATCCCTTCCTTGCGGCTGCGCACGATGCACTCGTATCGCTCGGGAGAACGCCTGCTCAGCGAGGCGAACTCGCCTTAACGATGCAGGATGAATTTTCGGACGATGTCGTGGTTGAATTGCAGGTTGAGGGCGAACTTCACGGCGTAGTCTTTTTCTGCATGGATGAGGAAACCGCAAAAAGGTCTGTCTCTGCGATCCTTCGCGGTATTATCATAGAAGAGATGGATGAAATGGCGCAGAGTTCGCTGGAGGAATTTTCAATACGCGTATCGGAAAAGGCGAAAAGACAACTTTTGAAACTTGGCTACAAGGTGAATGTGCGGTCGCGGCTCCTGTTGAACGAGAGGGCGCAACTGCCGGACTTCTTTCCTTTCCTGACAGTATGTCTTACCACACGATGCGGTGAAATGCTCGCATTTTTCAATCTCACAAAAACCGTAAAATAATACCCGAATTATTCATACCCACTCTGAAAAGGTTCACCCTTGCGTCTTGAGATTTACAGATTTCTGTTCAAAATTTGAAATCTGCTTTTTCGGCAGTATAATTTTACGAAAAGGATGAGAGATCAGCGGCAGAAACATAAAGATCATCATCAAGAATCGGATTTGAGCCAGGATGATCGTGATGACCTGTTCCGCGACTTGAGCAGCGCCGACCCGAAACGCAGGCGCTACGCTGTGCGCATCCTCGCCGGTAAAACGAATTCACTTCAGGTTTCATCGTTTCTTGATAAACTTCGCCCCTATGATTGGGAAGGGCGGCTGAGTGCCATATCGCTGCTTGAACATCTCGGCGATGAAACGGCAGCGGATAAATTAAAGACACTTGTCCTTGATTTCCATCCGCGTGTTCGCGGCGCAGCGCGCAAATCGCTGAAAAAATTAGGCGTTCAGAATCCTTATTCGGAAGATGAAGTGCTTGAACTTGTCAGTTACCTTGATCATCCCAGTTGGTGGGTAAAAATAAGCGTGATAAAATCACTCGCAATGCTTAAAGACCGCCGCGCGGTTGATTCCATCAGCCGTCTCCTGCTTGATGAAGATGAGCAGGTGCGCGAAGCCGCTCGGGATGCCATTACATCCCTGCGCAAATCCCCAAGATGACATCATTGAATGCCCTTATCCTCGGCATCGTGCAGGGCTTGACGGAATTTCTCCCTGTCAGCAGTTCCGGACATCTCGTGTTAGCACAACACCTGCTTGGCATGCGGCAGCCGGAACTCTTTTTTGATGTTATGCTGCACCTGGCAACGCTCATCGCTGTCCTCGTCTATTTCCGCGCCGACCTCTATCTCTTTTTAAAACACCTTTTCGGATCGGTAAAACAAGGCGGCGCGGACTGGATGTCCGGGCGGGGAGATGCGGCAGCATATCTGCTGCGTTTACTTATTGCAACCTTGCCCGCCGCCGCTGCGGGATTACTGTTTAGAGATTTTGTTGAATCAATGTTCGCTTCGCCGCTCGTCGTGTGTGCAGACCTCGCATTTACCGGCACATTGCTCCTTGCGGCATCGTTCGCGGCGCATGGGAGTAAATCGGAAATTCATCTGCCCGTGTGGAAGATTTTTCTCATCGGCATCGCCCAGGCAGTGGCGCTTGCGCCCGGCATCTCTCGTTCCGGCTCAACAATTGCGATGGGGCTTATCCTCGGACTGCGCCCGACAGACGCCGCGCGCTTCTCGTTCTTTCTTGCCATACCGGCAATCTCAGGAGCCGCCATGCTGGAAATCGCAAAAGCAATCAATAACTTAAATCTCACACTCTCGGCACTTGCACCTGTAATTGCAGGCATGATAGTGGCAACGCTGTCTGGAATCGCAGCGCTTTATCTCCTCATCGGTGCGCTGCGTCGCGGGCGTCTCATCATATTTGCCGTTTATTGCTGGCTTGTGGCAGTTGCGGGTTTTGTCGCTTTGGGGATAATATACTGAATGGGGAATGTGGAGTGCGGAATGCAGAGTCAGATAAGGACAGTTGAGAAACCCTGGGGGCGCGAGATATGGATCGCCTATGAGAACGGGCGATATGCGGGCAAGATACTTGAGATCAGCAAGGGGCACCGATTGAGTCTTCAGTTCCACGAGAGGAAACACGAGACGCTTTACCTGCTTGAAGGTGTGGCAAATTTCGCACTTGAAAATGACGACGGGGTGATTCAGGAAGGACGGATCACTTCTGGTGCGGTGCGCGTAGTGAGACCCGGAAGGAAGCACCGTATGGAAGCGGTTGAGAACTGCCGTTTTCTTGAATTCTCTTCGCCGGAACTGGACGATGTCGTGCGAGTGGAAGATGATTATCGGCGCGTATGAATATTGAACCTTGATCAGGGGATGTGAAAATAAAAAAAATTATTCTGATTTTTATTGCGTTCTATGCAGTTTTGTTTTCAGCACAATTGCTTCTCGCTGTTGACCCATCCAATGTCAGCCAGCAGGATGTTGATTCGCTTCTGTTCCTCAAAAATCAGGTTGATTCCTACAAAAACGCCGCAGGCAGCCTCAAAGAAATGCTCACCTCCGGCATCGCTATCCTTATACTTATACTCGCTGCAAGTTTGATTCTGATGTTGTACATAATGAAATCAATCGCCAAAAAACGCCGCGGGCACACCCATCATCACCTTGAGCATCACCACGAAACACACCACGGCTCCGATTACGACCACGATTATGATCACAAGGTTCATCACTCACACGATCACCCCCACGAACATCACCGGCATCACGACGACTCACATCATTCCGAACAATGACAAAATTCACATACTGAATGTCAAAGCCCAAATATAATAATTTTATCCACTAATTTCACTAATCTCCACGAATTGTAGGGCGCGGTCTCCGCACCGCGCCGATTAATTCGTGTAATTAGTGGATCATTATGATCCTGGTTTACTCTTTTCACTTTACCTTAAAAATATAAGTATCCCCCTCCTGAAACCGCAGAATGAATTTATCCGGATGGCTCAATGCCCATTCCGCTTCTACGGGCAATTCAACGATACCTTTGTAGAATTGTTTTGTAACGAACAAATAATTCACCTTTTCCTTCTTCATCAGCCGATACCACGCATCAGAGTTTTTTTCGCCGCGAAAAATGTGAAACACACTGGTTGACTCTGTGATTTTGCCGCCCTTTTCGCGGAATTTCCTTTCATAATTGTGAAATTTCCATCCGCCCCTGCCGTCCGTGTTGATATACACAACATCGTTCTTCAGTTTTGAACCATACAGCCCGTAAGGCGATGTGTTGCCTGCATAAGCGATCTTTACAGGCTGCTCAATATTTTTCGCAACCGCCGACCATCCCGCCCCAAGATAATGCGAGCCATACCATGAATAACGGTACTCTTCAAGATATGAAGATTTCCTCATTAATATGTTAAAAAACATAACAGCCGAGATCAGTGCTGCAATGTATTTGCCTATTAACATTTTTCTTTTAGCAGAAAGAAATGCTATGGCTGCCCAGATAATAAACGAGGTGGCTGTCATACTTATCCCGTACGCTGCGAGGATAAAAACCTCGCCCGCACTGCCCGATAACGCACAAATAACAACTCTGAAAATATTTATTACCTCTGCATCCCTGCTTATTGCGTAAACTGAACCGAACACGAAAATCGTAGAGATCAAAAAAGTTGCAACCTTGTCATGTGAAAAGAGTTTAAATATCAGAATATAAACTAAAAAAACAGCGGGAAACAAAAAACGATAGTTGTTGAAGGTGTTGTATGGATTAATGAACCAGTAGATGAAAAGAATGATAAACGGCAGGCAGCAGGTAAAAACTCTGTCAAACCCTTTGCGGTGGAATGATGACAGGGACGCCCTGAAGACGAATCCGGCAGGAACAGAAATGCAGACGATAAAAAAGATGACATTGCCGAAAAGATGCCCGCGCAGAATATCAATCAACGCCCCAAGATCACGAAAAGGAATGTATAGATAGGAATTATACATCGCCTCTCTCGTGTATGCGCCTTGCATTATGGTGAAATTCCCGACACTTAATCCGAGCGGATAAGATGCGCTCCCCGTAGTAATATAATTTCTCAGATACCAGCAACCGCCTGCGATTGCGGCACAGGCGGTCCAGATAATGATCGGCAGTGCGGCTCTCTTAACACGACCGTCCGCATATCTCCGCGAAAAATAAAAAAGCAGCGGGATAAGGAGAAAGATGAAAACTGCGCCTATATATTTCGTCCCAGCGCACAGACCGGCACCGAAGCCGCTCAAGATAAAGCAGGAAAAATTCTTTCTGTCTCTGGACACAAGTAAAAAATATAAGGCGGACAGAAAAAACGCAGTGAATGTGATGTCAACATCGCAGTTTACGGCGCGCTTGAAAATTCCCGCCGTCAGAATTGCGAGCGAGGCAGCACCGATGGCATTCCATTTCCCCAGTCCGAGTCCTCTGCCGATCCCATAAGAACAAACGAAGCAGACAAAATAAAAGAATACCTCAAGAAACCTCGCAATAATGTCATCATGGACAGGGAGCATCAGCCACAGGTAGAGTAATTCTGCGTTTGCTGGGTAATAGGACGGCGCCTGTTCCGCCTCTATTATCTGGACGATCTCTATCTTTCCCTTCTTCAGCCATTCCGCAGGGAAAACGAGGTGGTCCATAAAGGCGTCAGACGGCGGCGGCGGCGTGACGGCGGCAAAGATAAACAGCGCACAGAGTCCAGTTATGGCGAGGGCAAAAAGCAAAGCATTGCCCGTATCCCACCAGTTTGCGGGGCGCGATCTCCGTATCGCGCCGAATACGGCGGGGTGCGGAGACCACGCCCTACAACTAATGGACACCGCAAATAATATTACCAGACTCGCCACTAAAACATTCAGTGGATTAATTCCAACCGTCGTGCCGAGGATTATCAGAATAGTGATAATCTGAACTGAGGCAAGAACGACTGCCCCAATAAATCTTTCAAGCGTATCGCCAT
Organism: bacterium; assembly: GCA_040755115.1. Lineage (GTDB taxonomy): Bacteria > UBP15 > UBA6099 > UBA6099 > JBFMBQ01 > JBFMBQ01. The sequence goes on along the minus strand of JBFMBQ010000217.1, from coordinate 2,519 downwards.
CGCGCAGAATATTGCGGACAAGAAGGTATGCAGAGACAATAATAACTGCGTTAGAAAATAAAAACATAAATTTGCAAAACGGTAGACGGTAGAAGTGAGATGATTTTTAATCTTCTCCCGTTTCCCGTCTATCATCTCCCGTCTTCCGTCTCCCGTCACCTTAACCTCGACCTGAAACCTGAAGCCTATTCAGGGCACGCGCACGGCGTTGAGCCGCACTTCGGGCAGCCGCCTGCATATTTTTCAATAGCGCGCTCCATATCAATTCCGCATATTGAGGCAAGACTCACGAGCCACGCAAGGACATCGGAAAATTCCTCCCGCATCTCAATTTCATTTCCCCTTTTCAGCGCGTTCGCAAGTTCGCCGATCTCCTCCACAAGCCACATAAAAGTGCCTTCCATCCCGCGCCGGCTGTCGCGATCAAAATATATTTCCCTTATCAGTTCCTGAAACTCGGAAATTTTCATTCGTCACCTTCACAATTATCTTTACTACAGGCTTAAGGTTACAGTCTACAGTAATGTGCGGTAAATCTTCAAGTCTGAAGACTGTGGACTGAACCCCGAAGTGAATTCCTGTAGGGGCGAACGGCCGTTCGCCCCTGCATATTTGCGTTCTCTGCGCATTCTTTGCGCCCTTTGTGTGCTATCTTTAATTTTTTTGCATATTAATGCATACAGATTTTTTCGCACCGGAACCAATCTTGATTCCTCAATGCTTTTTACTGTATATTGTTATTTACATACAATGCAAAAAAAGAGGTCCACAGTTGAAATTAGAAGAAGAAATAAAAGAACTGCGCGGAAAAATTGAATATCACAACCGCAAATATTACATTGAGAATTCCCCGGAAATAAGCGATTACGAATACGACCTTCTCTTTCGCCGGCTGAAGGAATTTGAAGAGAAACATCCACATCTGATCACGCCCGATTCGCCCACACAGAAGGTCGGCGGCGAGCCGCTTGAAGAATTCGCGCAGGTTCGCCACTCTGAGCCGATGTTGTCGTTGGACAATGTGTATAATCTTGAAGAACTGAAAGAATTTGACGGGCGTGTGCGGCGCGGACTTGAGGGCGACGAAAAGGTCAGGTATGTAGTTGAACTCAAGATTGACGGCGTCAGCGTTGCGTTGACCTATCGCGGCGGCAGATTTGTGCAGGGCGCCACACGCGGCAACGGCGTTATCGGCGACGACATCACCGCCAACCTGCGAACAATCCGTTCGCTACCCCTGCGCCTGCTCGGGAAATGGAAAGAAGGCGAGGAAATTGAGGTGCGCGGCGAGGTCTTCCTGCCGAAAAAAGGCTTTGAAAAAGTGAACAAAGAACGCGAAGAAAGCGGCGAGCCGCTCTTCGCCAATCCCCGCAACGCCGCCGCCGGCTCGCTGAAACTCCTTGACCCGCGCATCACCGCCCGCCGCCCGCTTGATATTTTCCTCTACTATCTGCGCGCACCGCACCTGAAAATCAAATCTCACTCCGATGCGCTCCGCAGACTGAAAGAATTCGGCTTCAAAACCGAGCCGCACTATGAGACCTTTGATTCAATTGATGAAATGATCCCCTATCTGAAAAAATGGGAGAAGAAAAAGGAACAACTTGAATACGAAACTGACGGCGTTGTCATTAAAGTTGACTCTATGACGCAGCAGGATATTTTAGGCGCAACCTCGCACCACCCGCGCTATGCCGCCGCCTACAAGTATCAGCCCGAGCAGGCTGAAACACGACTCATTGACATCAAAGTGCAGGTCGGCAGGACAGGCGTCCTCACCCCCGTTGCGGAACTTGAGCCGGTCTTCATCTCCGGCACAACCGTCAGCCGCGCCACGCTGCACAACGAGGACGACATCCGCCGCAAGGATGTCCGCATCGGCGACCTCGTCATCGTGCAGAAGGCTGGCGAAATCATCCCGCAGGTGCTCAGCGTTGTCAAAGAGAAACGGACAGGCAGCGAGAAAACTTTCAGTTTTCCGAAAAAATGCCCTGTCTGCGACTCCCCCACCGAGCGCATTGAAGGCGAAGCCGCCGTCCGATGCACCGGCTACTGGTGCCCGGCGCAACTCAAAGAAAGGATACGCCACTTCGCCTCGCGCACCGCTATGGATATTGAAAACCTCGGTCCCGCGCTCATCAACCAACTCGTTGACCAGAACATAATAAAAGACTACGCCGATCTGTATTCTCTGAATAAAACGATTGTAAGTTCGCTTGAACGCATGGCGGACAAGTCCGCCGAAAATGTCATCACCGCAATCCAGCGCAGCAAATCCGCACCGCTTGACAGGCTCATCTTCGCACTCGGCATCCGTCATGTCGGGCAGCGCGCATCGCAGATACTTGCAAACACCTTCCGCTCGCTTGACGCCCTATCCGATGCACCGCAGGAGGCACTCGTCCAAGTCCACGAAATCGGTCCGAAGGTCGCAGAAAGCATCTACAGTTTCTTCCGCCAGAAAGAGACGAAGGTCGTCCTTGAGAAACTCCGCCGCGCAGGTTTGAATATGAAGATGG
>JBFMBQ010000216.1:0-2593 GCA_040755115.1 bacterium | reverse complement strand
AGTATCCGTCAACAATCGGTTCATCCTGAAAGGTGGCGATTTCTGTGCGCCCCCCGCGGTTCTGCACATTCAGCGCCGTGCTGCGAGATACATTTTCACAGAACCGCGCACAGCGCAGGCACAGGACGCACCGCTCGCGGTCAAGAATGATCATCTCTCCGAGCGGCAGCACTTTCCGCCGCTTGATCTTGTCTTCAAGGCGGAAACGGCTCTCATAAAGTCCATATTGCATGTAATAGTTTTGCAGGTAACACTCGCCTGCCTGATCGCATATAGGGCAGTCAACAGGATGATTTATCAGAAGAAACTCAAGAATGCTCTTTCTCGCCTGACGCACCACTTCAGTGTTCGTGTGCACAACCATCCCGTTTTGCGCTTCCGTGCAGCACGAGGCGACAAGTTTCGGCGATTTCTCTACCTCCACATGACACATCCGGCAGGTGCCGCTCCAGGGCAAATCTTTGTGGTAGCAGAAGTGTGGTATTGATATGCCCACCTTTTCCGCGGCGAGCAGTATCGTCGTGCCCCGCTCTACAGAGACTTCTTGCCCATCTATCGTTAATGTAACAAGTTCTTTTTTTTCTTGGTTCATCTTCCTTGTTTATCTGTGTTCATCTGTGGTTCTATTTTTTTTCTTATCTATCCAATTCCCCCGCAACGATGTTCAGACTCCCGAGCGCCGCTACGAGATCGGCGACCAGATGTCCTTCCATTATTTTGTCTATCGCCTGATAAATGGCGAAGCACGGCGGGCGTACCTTGATGCGGTATGGGTTCTTCGTGCCGTCGCTTACAATATAAAAGCCGAGTTCGCCGTTCGCCGCCTCTATGCAGGAATAAACCTCCCCGCGCGGCGGCGTGATGCCGTCTATGATGAGTTTGAAGTGATTCATCAAACCTTCAATCGTATTATAGACTTTATCTTTCGGCGGCAGTGCGACGCGCCTGTCGTCTGTTATTACAGCGCCGTCAGGCATGTTATCAATCGCCTGCCTGATAATGCGCATGCTCTGGCGCATTTCTTCAAATCTCACAAGATAGCGGGAATAGACATCACCGCCTGTGTCAATGGGGATGTCAAATTCAAATTCATCGTAATCGCAGTAGGGATGAGCCTTGCGCACATCGTATTCCACGCCGCTTGCACGCAGACACGGTCCTGTCCAGCCCCAGGCGATGGCATCCTCAGCGCTCACCCGGCTGATGCCTTTTGCGCGGCGTATGAATATCCTGTTTTTGGTTATCAGCGTGTCAACATCAGCCATATATTTCGGGATAAGTTTCAAGAGATATTCAACCTGGTCTTTGAAATCATGCGGCGCATCGTTTGCAAGTCCTCCGATGCGCGTATAACTGTGCGTCAATCTTGCCCCGCAGCAGGCTTCCATAAGCGTGTAAACTTCCTCGCGCGGGCGGAAGAAATACCAAAAATTCGTCAGTGCGCCTAAGTCAACTAAATTGGCTCCGATGCAGACTAAATGATCAATGATGCGGTTGAATTCCGACAGTATGAGTCGTATGCGCCGTGCGCGCGGGGGCACCTCAATTCCCAGCAATTTTTCCACTGCCATGCAATAGCCGACATTGTTCATAAAAGGAGAAACATAGTTTAATCTGTCAGTATATGGGATGACTTGGTGATAGGTGTGGGTCTCTGACATTTTTTCAAAGCAGCGGTGGAGGTAGCCGATTTCAGCGCGGCATCTCCGGATGGTCTCGCCGTCAAGTATAAGTTGGAGGCGCAGTGTGCCGTGCGTGGCGGGGTGAGATGGACCGATATTGAGAACCATCTCCTCGCCGAGCGGGTCGTCTTTCTGCGTCATTTCTTTCTCAATTTCCTTCGGTTTGAACAAACTTTCAAGCGGTCTGTCAAGAAGGAATCTCTCGCCCGCATCGTAATCCTTGCGCAGAGCGTTTGAGCGGAACCTGTGGTGTGTAAGTATGTTTGTCAGATTGGGGTGCTCGTCAAAAACTATTCCGAAAAGGTCAAATGCCTCGCGTTCAAACCAGTTTGCGCCTTGCCACACCGTCACAACCGATGAGAGAAACAGTTCGTTTTCGTCAAGCGGCACTTTTAGGCGCACGCGGTGTTTTTTCTTGACAGAATAAAGATTGTAGACAACTTCAAATCTCGGCGTCCTGCCAAGATAATCCACACCACACAGGTCGGAAAGCATATCAAAATCCAGTTCCGCATCCTCTTTGAGAAATTGGCAAATCTGTCTGATTTTTTCTTTCCTCAAAGTGATAGATATTTCATCGCGTAAACTTTCAACTCTTAAAATCTCTTCCGCAAATTTTTCTTTCAGTCTTTGAACGATGGATGAGTCGGTTTCTTCAAGTGAGGATTGCAGATCAAGACCGGCGGCATACCACTTATTTAATGACTTATGTTTATAAGGCTTTTCACATCCGGGCGGGCGGCACACCGCAGGGCGAGGGCGCCCGTTGCCTGATTGTGCAATCAACTGGATTTTCATTATTGCATCTATGAGTGCCTCCGGCGTCGGCGGGCATCCGGGCAGAAAAACATCAACAGGTATTATCTCGTCAATGCCCTGCACGACATGATATGCGCGGTAAAAGCCGCCCG
>JBFMBQ010000215.1:0-6401 GCA_040755115.1 bacterium | reverse complement strand
AACATTAACTTCAATCTCACTGCTTACCGGCATTTTCGCAATCCGTATTCGGTTTATGTTTTCCTCTTCATTGTATTCAACCGCTGCCGCTGACCCGTTGACCGTTACGCTCCCTGCTTTTTTCGTGGAGGGCAGTTCTATAAGATATGCCCGCTCTTTTACCTGCCCCTCGTAACTGCCTTGCGCAGGACTTATGGTTATTGTTGTGTTCCCGCCTTCACGGCTGCATGAAAGTTCTGTTACAGCATATTTCCCATCTTTGTATTCATTTGTTATCCCATCATCCTCGTAAAGTGTGAATCTACCAGTTTTTCCGTCCTCTCCAGGGTAACATCGTATGACGAGTTCCTTCAGCGGCTCGGTCGTCATCCGCGGCGTGTAAGGCTGCATCGGGATGGGCACACCGGCTTTTGCATAGAGCGGAAATTCATCTATGTCGGCGGAGGCAACGATCTCCGCCTCGCCCGCATACCGCTCGCCAGTAAACCAGTTATACCAAACGCCTTCAGGAAACCATACTATCTGCCGCGCGACCTTCTTTTTGCCGATTCCGGGCGAGACTATCGGCGCAGAAAGAAAGGCATCGCCGAAGAAATACTGCTGCGGGTTTTTGTAAGCCTTTTCCCGCCCGGGATATTCAATATACATCGGGCGCAGAAAAGGAATGGATTCCCGATGCGACTGCCACGCGCTTGAATAGATATAGGGGAACAACACAGAGCGCAGGTGGAACGATATGCGCATTGAGTTTTCAGCCCATTTCGGGTATTTCCACGGTCTGCGGTCAAGTTCCGGCGAGCGTGTGGAATGCGAGCGCAGCGCAGCCGAGGTTGCGCCGAACTGCACCCATCTGGTGTAGGATTCCTCGTTGCGCGGTCCCATGTGCCCGCCCATATCGTGCGACCAGAAGAAGACGCCGATATTGCCCGCAGTTGAAGTGAACGGCACTTCAAAAGCAAGCATCCGCCAGCCTGTGTGCGCATCGCCGGAGAAGTGAATCGGATAGCGGTGGTCGCCCCAGCCGCCCCAGCGGCTGAACGAAAGTCCCCGCTTTCCCGTGCGTGTGCCGTGATGGAAATAATAATGGTTAAGCCAGGCAAGATTCGTCAGGTCCGGTATGCTGCGCGTGAACGGATACTGCTGCCAGTCAAGCCACCAGAAATCAACACCCTCCTCCTCGTGCGGGATGTGCGTGTGCTTGAACAGCGTGTCAAGATATTTCTTGCTGCCGGCATCGTAAGGGATTGTCTCTTTGGTGGATGGGTTGCGTCCCAAGTCCTTCATAAAGGCTTCATACATATCCTCATGGGCGCCGACACCGTCCGCCGGATGGACATTCATCGTTACAAAAAGCCCTTGTTCGTGAAACCATTTCAATAACTCTTCGGCGTCAGGCAGCAGCCTGCGATTCCATGACCACCCTGTCCAGCCATCCTTGTGCCAGTCCATGTCCATGACCATTATGTCCAGTGGGAAATCGTGCGATGCGTATTCTTTTACGATGCCCCGGTATTCTTTTGAGGTATAGGGCCAATAGCGCGAATACCACACGCCTAGCGCGTATTTGCGCGGCAGCGGCACCTCACCGCCTATAGCCGTCATCGCCTTCAACGCAGATTTGTAATCAAATCCGTAACCGAACAGATACCAGTCTGTGCCCGCATCGGCAGGTCGTGAAGCAACCCAGTCATCGGTGAAAATGGGGCTTCTTGAATCGTCAAGAAGATACCAGCCGTCATACGAAAGAACACCTTCGCCGAGATAAACCGGACCGACCACGCCGTCAACGGTGCGAATCGTGGCGCCGAGATTGCCCTTGTTCGGCTGCCCGGGTCGCCATTCAACCACCCAGCCGCCGTTTCTTATCAACGCCCTCATGTTTTTCTCACTAAAGGATTTGCCGTCCGGAGTGTATTCAAGTCTGATTCTGCCGGTATCAATAATCGTCGTTTTCCCTTCCTGGGAATGTTTGAAATCCTTGAAAATTTCGTTGCGGTTTACCGCGAACATTGACGGGGCATCAATGAATCTGCCGTTTTCGGAGTATTCCAGTCTGATGCACACCGGGGTAATGACGGTGAAGCGCGCTTTTTCAGCCACAATCACAGGTGCATATTCTATCGCGCAGGCGCGGGGAGTATAAATAAGGACAGACATAAATAACAGAAAAAAGAAAAAGAGTATCTTTTTGATCAGATTGCCGGCATGCATAAAATCAGTGTTTTTCATCGCCCACACCCCCTGTAATGTATCCACGAATTACACGAATTTACACGAATAGAAATTCGTGAAATAAAAGGCTTTCCCAAACAAGCCCACACAATTATACACAATTATTATTGTCATCTAAATAAACCAGTCAATGAAAATTCGTTGTAGGGCGCGGTCTCCGCACCGCGCCGAAAAACTTTGAAGATAGGATTAAGTATCTTAACAGTCAAATCCTGCGCAAAATGGCAAAGAAATTTATTAACCGCAGAGACGCAGAGAGCACAGAGGAAAACACAGAGAAAATTTTTTGTGCTTTCGGCGCAAAAAAGATTTCTTTCTCCGTGTCTCCGTGCCTCTGTGGTTTAATTTTTTACTCTTTAAAAAGATGTAGCACTCCAGAGTGGCATCGTTACGATGTATTTATCGCATAACTGTAGGGCGGGGTCTCCGCACCCCGCCGATAAATATGTTCATAAATTTTTATCTGTGTGTATAATAAATATTGGTTTGGATTACACCGATATTGCGAGTTGTGTTCTAAGAAATTGCCTGATCTACAAAACGCAATGCCTGATACCGATCTCCGTGTGTTCGGGTTTGATAATCGTCATCGTACCATCTCGGCTACAGTATCCTGTTAAATTTGCGATCAATTTCTTCAAGTACATCGAACATAGAATTCGTCAGTTCATATACCTCAATTTCGCGCGCAATAATTTGGGTGGACTCACAGAAAATATCTTCTATATTTAACAATGAATCACAAACAAATATTTCGTTTATTTGCTGATTAAAACCCATTAAACCTGTTTCTCCAGAATGAATGAACCAACTTAATCTGGAATATATCATCACAAACAGTTCCTCAAAACGAAGGTAGCATTCGCGGCCAGAAGGTTTATTTTTATCTAAATAACGGCAAAGTTCCCTGCGGCGTTTGTCAGACCAATGTTGTATTTTCCACAGATTATCTTTTGCTTTTGGCCAATATTTTTCTGAACTTTGTTTAATCATCTCTTGAATATCAGGGTTTTCTACCCACCACTTGTATGTGGATATATCAAACATTAACAAATCAGGATGTTCACTATAAAATTTATTCACTTCCTTTCCCCATCGGTATATTTCAATCTGGGAAAATCTGAGGTATCTTTCAAGTGTTTCTCCAGTATTGTCAATGGACAATGCCCTTAAGTCAATAATCATTTCAAATGCGGAGCGGGCTACTGCGCAAACAGATTGGTAATGTTTATATATATTTAGACATTGAACCGAGTCAATCAGCAAATTCATGCGTTGATATATTTTCAACATTGTAATCTGTTTGTTGTTCAGATTAGAAAGTGTGTTGGCAAGTGCGAATATTTTATTATCAGCAAAGTCAGAAATTGCCCGAATTTTCTCAAGATATAATTTGATTTTTGTTGTAGTAGGCAAATTTTTATGAACCATAGTCATCCTTCTTCATAAATTGCCTCCGCAGTTGCCAGAACATGATCTCTGATGCGCCGGTTCAGATATTTCGGGTTCACGATATCCGCTCTTCTGCCTCCGAGAATACGCGAGAGTTCTTCCTCCACATCCACGATTCCAAGTCCCGGCGTGCAGCCCGGCTTAAACTCCATCAGCACATCTACATCGCTGTCCGGTCCGAAATCGCCGCGAAGGATAGAACCGAACAACATCAGTTTGCGAACGCGATGCCGTCGGCAGAACTCTGCAATCCGCTCCCTTGGAATGTTTATTTCGGCAGCCATTTTTTATCCTCCCGTTTCACGCTCTCGGCAGTGCTTGCTTATCCACATGATACTACATTTCTTCAGTTTCTTCTTCCTGATTGTCCTTCCCAATGCGGTATTTGATGTCGTAGTTGATTTCGTTATCCATATTATACATAAACTATCTCTGCCTCACATACATCTTCCCCGGCAGTTGGCGGATCAGGTTTTTCATTTCCAGCATCAGGAGCGTTGCGGATACTTCAACACTTCATATTTTAAGGCAAATTTGCTATTGAGATTATATATATCACACCGCGGCTGCCGATGGCACTTCTACTTCCTTTGGTTCAGAGTCAAATTTCTTTGAGAAATTCAGAATCGTCAATCCGACCAGTTCGTTCGTGACAGGGTCATATCTCGCGAAAATGCCTTCCTTGATTTCCTCTCCGACTGCCTTGATCGGCTCTCCGAAACCGATGTAAACCACATCCGCTTCCTTGTCATAACTTATAGATATTTTTCTCATAAACTTTCACCTTGCCTTCAAGTTTGATTTTGGATATGAAAAAAGCGGTTATGACGAATCCCTCTCCGTTCAGATGTTTAATGATTACAAGCATGAACTTTTCGGTTACAGGCGTTTTCTGAAAATGTTTATAATAATGATAAACATCTTACAGTCTATCGTAGTATATAAGGTCGGGGTCAGTTATGGTTAAAATCATTTTATCGGTCTGACCCTCACACTCCGCATGTTTGTGCCTTATATGAAACCATCTTGGCTCCGTCAGCCTTATGCTCTTATTCTGAACGGAAAGAGTTTCAAAAACAACCATGCGCGGTTTTTCTCCTGTAGAGTTCTTTTATTCTATGTCATCCTGTCCATTTTGTTAATCCCGTCTATAGATCTGCATGAAGCGCATAGTTTAATCATCTCTGCTTCACATACATCTTTCCCGGCAGTTGGCGGATCAAGTTTTTCATTTCCAGCATCAGAAGCGTTGAGGAGACTTCGCTTGCCGTTGATGATGTTCGTGCGCATATCTCATCAAAGGAGCATGGCGCTGTGGAGATCATGCTGTAAATGAGTTGCTCCCTGCCCTCCAGTTCCGGTTCAAAGTGTATCTGTTCCTGCGTTGGTTCAATGCCGAGTTCCTGAAGGACATGTTCGGCGGATTCCACGAGTGCGGCGCCGCTGCGGATGAGTTGGTGCGGGCCTCGGTTCAGTTCGGTCTTGACATCTCCCGGCACGGCGAAGATGCGGCGTCCCTGCGCTGCGGCGTATTCAGCGGTGATGAGTGCGCCGCTGCCTGGGCGTGCTTCAATTACGATTGTGCCGAGCGTGAGACCGCTTATGATGCGGTTGCGGCGCGGGAAGTTGCGCTTTTCGGGTTTTTCGCCGAAGGGAAATTCGGTTATGATGGCACCCGAGCCGGCGATTTCTTCGGCGAGCCGTTTATTCAGAGGCGGATAAATATAGTCAATGCCGGAGCCGAGCACAGCGATGGTGCGCCCGCCTGCCGACAGTGCGCCGCGGTGTGCCCAGGTGTCTATCCCAGCGGCAAGTCCACTAACCACGGTAACACTTTGTTTTGCCAGCCCTTCTGCGATTTCCGATGCCAGATCACGACCATATTGAGTGCACCGCCGCGAACCCACAATAGCAATAGAACGCTCGTCAGTCTTTTCCCATTTGCCTTTTATATATAATACCGGCGGCGGCTGCGGAATAGTGCGTAGGGGCACCGGGTAATCGTCGTCTTCCATCGTTACGATTTTAACTCCCTTCTCAAGCGCAATCTGCACTTCTCTGCGTGCATCGCGGTCTTTGCGCGCGCTCAAAATATGCTCGCGCATGACAGGACTTAGAACATCATCCGCTTCCAGCGCCGACGCCGGCGCTTCCCATAGTGCCTGCATCGTGCCGAAGTGCTCCAGCAGGCGGAAAAATAAATCGGGGTGCATCCCCGACACGCTGTTCACAGCCGACCAGTAGATTCGTTCTGTTTTACTTTCAGTCATTATTTACCAAACTATTAACAGTATAATTAAACCTCAACATTGCAAAAAAATAAAGATTTCACGCAAAGATCGCAAAGTATTTAAAGAGGACGCAAAGAAAATAAGTAGGGCAAGGCATGCCTTGCCCCTACATCTGCGTAATCTGCGGATTAAAATTAACCACTTTTTCAGAGGCGGCTATAATATTTTCCCTTGAACTTCAGGGCAACATTGACAAGGCTGATCAGCACCGGCACTTCAACGAGCGGACCTATTACAGCGGCAAATGCCGCGCCGGATTTTATGCCGAAGACGGCTACCGCAACGGCAATCGCCAGTTCAAAGTTGTTGCTCGCCGCCGTAAACGACAGAGTCGCCGATTGCTCATAAGTTGCCCCGACTCTCTTGCTCATAAAAAAGGTTACCGTGAACATCGCTCCAAAATAGATGAGCAGGGGAACGGCGATG
>JBFMBQ010000214.1:0-11268 GCA_040755115.1 bacterium | reverse complement strand
ATGAAGGGACATAACTGGAAAAACCGAATTTTTCGTTTGAAATCGAAAAATCCAGTTTTCTATAAAAACTCCTTTTTTCATGCTATTATTTGCTTGTCCAAAAAATTTTAACTGGACAGTAGTGATAAGACATGAAATTGAATTAGACGAATTTGTTATCATGCCAAATCATATTCATGGCATTGTGATAATAAATAATGATAATTTCCAATCCAGCGACAATGGTGTTGATGTAGGGGCGACCGGCCGGTCGCCCCTACAAAATACACGCCAACGACCAAGTGGACCAATGAAAAAATCATTAGGTTCATTTATTGCCGGTTTTAAATCTGCCACAACAAAACAGATTAATATGTTACGCAAAACCCCCGGTCTGCCAATCTGGCAACGGAATTATTTTGAACGCGTAATCCGCAACGATGATGAATCAGCGCATATCGCCGAATACATAATGAACAATCCAATCTGGTGGCATCTGGATCGTGAAAATCCGGAACGGACGGGTATAAATGAAATTTACAAACAGATATGGGGTGACAAACAAAAATAAGAAAATCGGCGTAATCTGCATCTAAAAATTTTATGATTTTTTAATGTTCACCCACAGGGGAATTCCGTCAATGTTGAATTTATGCCCTTCGTCAGGTTTTGTTGTAGGGGCAAGGCATGCCTTGCCCCTACGAATTTCCACCGCCAGCGTCTCATTCTTTATGTAATCCTCAAATTCATTTATCACTGAAATTAAATCCTCATCCGCCGCCGCCTCAATTACTATGCGGTCGGTGTATTCAAGGTCAAGTTCTTTCCTGATGTTCTGGATGCGATGGATGATCTCGCGTGCGATGCCTGCGCGGCGCAGGCCATCGGTTATGCGCACATCAATCGCAACCAGTTCGCCGATTTCATAGCCTTCCGCTGCCCGCCGTTCCATCTCCACATCTTCCTCTTCAATCAAGAAAGTTCTTCCATCAATTTCAATCTGCGCGGAATGGTCTTTTTTCAGTGCAGCAACAATCGGCTCTGGATCGGAATTTTTCAAATAACTGATAATTGTCTGAACATCCTTGCCGAACCTCGGACCGAGTTGGCGGAAGTTCGGATTTATTTTAACTGTCAGCAGTTCATCAAACGATTCTCTGAAGTGAATTTCACGGACATTGAGTTCATCCTGAATCAAGGACAGCAATGGTTCAATAAATTTGCGTTGTTTTCCTTCAGGCATCTTGATGAAGACAGAGGTTACAGGCTGGCGGATGCGTATGCCTGCGCGTGTGCGCAGTGAGCGTCCCTCGTTCACGATCTGGCGGATGCGAGCCATCGCATTTTCAAGTTCTTCATCAATCGCTGCTTCATCAGCGATGGGGAAAGCGGTGAGGTGTACGCTTTCTGTTATGCGCTTTGCACTTTGCACTTTGCACTTTGCACTTTGACTTGAATTGACAAGATTCCGATATATTTCCTCTGTAATGAATGGCGCAAGCGGCGCGAGTAGGCGAGCAAGTGTTGTGAGCACCTCGTAGAGCGTTGTGTATGCAGCCCACTTGTCGGTGTCTTTCTCCGCTTTCCAGAAACGGTTGCGGCAGCGGCGGACATACCAGTTGCTGAGATCGTCAACAAACCCCTCAGCGGCGCGTGCGGCAGGTGTAACCTGATAGTTTTTCAGATTTGCATCAACCGTTTTGATCAGGTTGTTGAAACTTGAGAGAATCCATCGGTCAATGAGCGCGCGCTCTGCCATCGGGACGGTATGCTCGGCGGGATCAAACTCATCAATGTTCGCATAGATGACAAAAAATGAATACACATTCCACAGCGTGAGGAAAAAGTTTTTCTGCACCTCCATCACAGCATCAGTGGAGAACCGCGTCGGAATCCATGGATTGTTTTCGCGGTAAAGAAACCAGCGGAAGGCATCTGCGCCGAAACGGTCAAAGGCAATCCACGGATCAATCATATTCCCCCTGCTCTTGCTCATCTTCTGCCCGTCTTTATCAAGTATGTGCCCCTGAACGAGGCAGTTGCTGAATGACGACTTCTTGAACAGGAAAGCGGAGATGACCATAAGCGAGTAGAACCAGCCGCGCGTTTGGTCAACCGCCTCGGTGATGAAATCGGCTGGGAAGGTCTTCTCAAAGATTTCCTTGTTTTCGTGCGGGTAGTGCCATTGCGCAACGGGCATCGCCCCGGAATCAAACCAGCAGTCAATCACTTCGGGGACGCGTTTCATAGTGCCCGAGCACTTGATGCAGCAGCACTGGATTTCATCAATATATGGTTTATGCAGGTCAAGTTCGTCCTCAGGAAAATTGACTGCGTGGGTGAGAAGTTCCTCAAGCGAGCCGATGCAGAGCATCTGGCTGCACTTTTCGCAAATCCACAGATTAAGCGGCGTGCCCCAGTAGCGCTCGCGGCTGATCGCCCAGTCAACATTGTTTTCAAGGAAATCGCCCATGCGCCCGCGCTTGATGTGGTCGGGTATCCAGTTGATCTCCTCGTTGATGCGCAGCAGGTCGTCCCTGAAGGCGGTGGTTTTAAGGAACCACGATGCGCGCGCATAATAGAGCAGCGGCGAATCGCACCGCCAGCAGAAAGGATAAGAATGCCGATAAGTCTCTGCGCGCATCAGTATCCCGCGGCTTTCAAGGTCTTTGATGATCAGCGGGTCGGCATCTTTGACGAACAAGCCCTTCCAGTCCGTTACCTCGTCGGCGAAAAGTCCCTGCGGCGAAACAGGCTGAAAGAAAGGGAGATCATATTGCTCGCCGACGCGGTAATCATCCTCGCCGAAGGCGGGCGCAATGTGGACGATGCCCGTGCCGTCCTCTGTGGAGACAAAATCGGCGGTGATTACATAGTGCCCTTTTTTATCGGAACGGCAGAAAGTGAAGGGCGGCGTGTAACGAATATCTTTCAATTTTGAGCCTGGGAAAGTTTCAAGTATTTCAATCGGTTCATCGCCGAAAACTGCCTTAACCCGCGCCTCTGCGAGGATGAATATTTCGTCTTTTAGTTGCGATTTTGTGTTAGAATTTTCGCCGTGTTTTTTCGGCGCGGTCGGGAGACCGCGCCCTACATATTTAACTTTAACATATTCAATATTCTCGCCGACTGCGAGGGCGACATTGGAGATGAGCGTCCACGGCGTCGTCGTCCATACGAGGAACGAGGTGCCAGGCTCATCCACAAGCGGGCAGCGGATGAAAACTGATGGGTCGTCCACTTCTTCATATCCCTGCGCCACCTCGTGCGAGGACAGCGCAGTCTCGCAGCGCGGACAGTAAGGCACAATCTTGTGCCCGCGATACAGCAGCCCCTCATTGTAGAATTGTTTGAGAATCCACCACACCGATTCAATGTAATCGTTCGTGCAGGTGATGTAGGGGGCATCCATATCAACCCAAAAACCAACCCGCTCGGTCATCCTGCGCCATTCATTCTCGTAGCGGAAGACGCTCTCGCGGCATTTCTGGACGAACTCGGCGACACCGTATTTTTCAATCTGGTCTTTGCCGTTGAGTCCAAGTTCGCGTTCCACTTCAAGTTCAACGGGCAGCCCGTGCGTGTCCCAGCCCGCCTTGCGCAGCACATTGAAGCCGCTCATCATGCGGTGGCGCAGGAAGACATCCTTGAGCGCACGCCCGAGAACATGCCCTGCATGCGGCAGCCCGTTCGCTGTGGGTGGCCCTTCGTAAAATACAAATGGTTCTCTGTCCCTGCCCCGTTCAACGGTCTTTTCAAATAACCTGTTCTCACGCCAGAGAGAGAGAATTTGCTCTTCAAGGCGGGTGAAAACAGGTTTGCGGTCAACTTTTTTAAACGGCATAATAGTTCAAAGTTCGGACTTCAGATGTTTACTTAATGCAGGGGCACGATTTATTGTGCCCGAGAAGCCCAAGCCTAAATTATAATCTGATAAGTATATTATTGCAGGTGAAAAAAGTGAACACTAAAAAAATAATCGGGGTTGGAAATTGGCAGGCTGTTGAGAAAGACAAAGTACTTTTTAGAACCACAGGTGGACACGGATAAACACAGATTTTTGCCCATTCTTATCCGAACAAGGCGGCATTAAATTTTCTGTTTTTTTGTAACAGCAGCGGATTAATATAAGACTAATAATAAAATATATGAATCGGTTATCGCAACTTGCAATATTGTCAGTATGCTTCCTGCTTTTCGCCCGCGTTGTGGCTGCGGACACTTTCACTATAGACCTCTCCCTCGGCTGGAATCTTATTTGCCTGCCCTTCCAGCCCGCATCATCCGACCCGCTCGCCGTGCTCGGCGCTGACGGGAAACAACTCTTCAGTTACGACGAGGATAAACGCACCTACACGCAGGCGACAATTATTGAAACAGGCGCCGGATACTGGCTCTATACGGACACCGAAAAGTTGCTTGATATTGAAGGGACAGCGGCGACGCTCGGCTCTCAAAAATTCACCCTGAAAGCGGGCTGGAACCTCATCGGTGCGCCGAAGTTGCTGCCGGTCTGCTGGAACGACCTTTATATAACGATTGACAGCGAGCCGCTTTCCGGGTCGGCTGTGATAGCGAACGAACCATGGGCATACTCGCCTTCATCGGGCGAATATGAATCCGTAGATGTTCTCAAACCGTGGTTAGCATACTGGATTTACGCCGCCGGCGCCGCGCAGTTAGAGATGTCGCTTTCCACCAACTCAGCCTGCACGGGTGACGGGGATTGTCCGGGTGATGGCACGCATTGCATGAATCCATGCACGGCGGATGCGGAGTGCGTTACATGCGCCGACGGGCTGACCTGGAACGGCGAGAATTGCGAAGCGGTATGTAACAGCGACACCGATTGCGCCGGCGAGAATGCGCACTGCAAAAATCCCGGACTCGCGACCGCCGAGTGTATCAACTGCAACACCGGTCAGGTCTGGGACAGCGCCGCACAGCAATGCGTTACCCCCGTGTGTTCGGGCGACGGCGATTGCACCGCAGAAGGTGCGCAGTGTAAAAATCCCGGACAGTTAGATGCGGAATGCATCGTGTGTGCTGGCGGCAGTATATGGGACGGCGCGGATTGCGCCATGCCCGCATGCTTCAACCACGACGGCTGCGCCGGCGACGACAATTACTGCAAAGACCCCGGCACGCTCAACGCCGTATGCGTCCTATGTGAATCCGGTCAGGTCTGGGACAGCACTGCACAGCAATGCGTTACACCCGCCTGTTCCGGCGACGGCGACTGCACTGCTGAAGGCGCGCACTGCAAAAATCCCGGACTGTTAGATGCGGAATGTGTCGTGTGTGCAGGCGGCAGTATATGGGACGGAGCGGACTGCGCCATGCCTGCATGCTTTGACCACGACGGCTGCGCCGGCGACGACAACTATTGCAAAGACCCCGGCACACTCAATGCTGTATGCGTTCTCTGCGACAGCGGTCAGACATGGGACAGCACAACGCAGCAGTGCGTAACACCCCCTGCATGCAGCAAAGACGATGACTGCCCCACGCATACAAAGTGCATCAATCCCGGACAGACGGACGCCAAATGCCTCACGCCCATTTATCTGACGCTGTTCTCGCATAACGAAACCGACTCGCCGCGCTACGACGCTTACAATTCACTTGAAGGATATACCTCCCTGCGCACCGGGATACTTCAAATCGCCGAACTCGCCGCCAAGCACAACGCGGTATATGTTTTCCAGAGCGACTGGCGGTCACTTGAGGCAGCGTTGGATTATGAATCGGAACCCGGCGTCACAGACAATACGAATGGGAAGAATATCATCCGCTACTTGAGCGAAGACCTCGGCATAGAGATTGACCCTCATTCCCACGAATCGGACGGTTACAACTACGCGGATGTGGCATGCCTGATTTCTAAATTGGGGGTAACGCCAACCGGAATCGTTGGTGGATTCCTCTACGACCCACCTGCGAGCGCTGACTGGGAGAAATTCCATAACCCCATGCAGGGCACGATGTACCCGGAATGCCAGTGGGAAGCGGAGGCGCTGTGGGGTGGAGGCACCTACCAGCACCAGGGACTTGACGACCCCGCCTTCGGAATCTGGCGCCCGCAGAACGAGGACAATTTCAATGTGGACGACCCCAATTCCGACCTGCCGAACATCGGCGGCGGGGACGAGAAGGACACGGGCACACTGTTCATGCTGCTGGATGATATTGAAAGCGGTGCGGCGCCGGCAGGAAAATTATACACCGCATCCCTTGCGACATTTGAACTCAGTATGGCTAATGACTCAGGATACTACGACCAACTTGATCAGCAACTTGCCTCAATTGACCCTTATGTGGCACAAGGGAGAGTCATCTGGGTCTCATTTAAAGAGGCGCTGGATATCTGGAGAACACAATTCGGCGAGGAAGGATTCCGGTATGCAGTTGCCACTGAGGTCGGCGCTTGCGATGACAGCAGCGACAATGACAGCGACGGCAAGACCGACTGTGATGACACCGACTGCGTGAGCGATGTGGCATGCAGCGGTACAACATGCGGCACGATGACCTGTTCCGAAGGAACCGTCTGCGAGCCAGACATCAATGTCTGCGTCCCCGACTGCCGGATACAGGGCAACACCTGCCCGCAGAGCCTTCCGAACTGCGACAGCGCGACTGGACTGTGCAAGGCGAACTGACCGTAATGCACGATACCAGATCTTGAATTCGTAATTTCAGTTCTTCCCATCGCTTTATATAATCTTTTACAATTACAAATTTAAAATTTGTGATGGGTGAAAAGACCGAATCCTGTGATGACGGGCGATTTTAACCGAATTGTTTATAAACACGGCAGTAAAATTTACAACACCGTTTACAGCATGCTCGGCAATCGGGAGGAATCGGAAGAAGTGGTTCAAGAGGTCTTCTGCGAAGCATACAAATCTTATGCTTCGTTCAAGGGCGACTCATCGGTTACGACCTGGCTTTACAGAATCATGATGAATGTTGTAAGTGATCATATTAAAAGGAAGAAGCGTCCGCCGCTGATTGAGGACGGACTCTCTATTGAAGAACACGAGGCTGTCGGCAATCTCCCAGATACATCGGAAAGCGCTGAAAATGCGTTTCTCAAAAAACAAAGATTGTTGCACATTCGTAATGCGTTGCTGAAACTGCCGATACCCTACAGAAGCGTGTTCGTGTTCAGCGCCATTGAGGGATACAACTCTGTGGAGATTGGGAAAATAATGGGAATTTCCGCCGGCACGGTGCGCATAAGATTGTTCAGGGCTGTAAAGATGCTCAGGGCGATGCTGGCGCCGACGGCAGCGTTTAAGGAGGAAGACAATGAAAAAGTGTAGATTTCATAGAACCGCACATTTATATCCCTTCAACATGCTTTCAGAGCGTGAGGAAAAAACTTTTGAAGTCCATTTGGCAAGTTGTGGCGAGTGTGTTAGGATTGTGGACGAGGCGAGACGCGTAAAAACTCTCTACAGGGCACGACCTCAACACAAGCCGTCTATGGGATTTGAGCAAAAGATACTCCGCACTGTAACGATGAAACCTGATAAACAAACCGACGGCCTTGACTGGATGTCCTTTTTCAGATTCAACAGCGCACTGTTTCCGGTCGCCGTCTGCCTTACTATAATTCTTTTCGTCAGTTTTCTTTTTATCCGAGCCGGTGAAATTCACAGAAAAAGCGAAGTCATTTCAGCGAGTACGACAAATCAGCAGAACATGACTCCGAGCGACTACTACATCAAATGGAATTTAAGAGGATACGAGCGCGACCTGCTTTCGGATGATAAAAATGCTGCTATGGAAAGTTACTACAAAATGCGCGGCAAGATGTGATTTAACAGTCTTTTGGCAAGGGGTGATGCCATGAGCAAATCAGCGAAACTGCTTGCAATAACTTCTCTCGCGCTTTTCTTGGTTTCGGGGATACTTGTCGGAATAATTATTGAAAAAAAAGTGCTTTCCCCATCAGCTGTGGAAATACAGAGAAACTCTACGCCAAGCCTGCCGCAGCCTGTTACGCCGCTTACGCCGCCGATTGAGTTCAAAGCGATTTTCACTCAACAACTGACGAGAGACCTTTCCCTCAGTCCCGAACAGGCAGATGAAATAATGAATATACTTGCTGAAAACGAAGATGAAATCAACAATATTCGTTCCGAGTTAAGAGAAAAAATTTCAAAACTGGATAAAAAGTTGTTTGAAGAAATATCAAAAGTTCTGGATGAAGAGCAGAAAAAGAAATTAAAAACCGTCTGGAGACAGGCGCATCCCAGCGGCACACTCCCAACAGTCCCTTCGCCGCCGGCGGGGCTTCCCCCACAAGGCAATTTCCCACCGAAGGCGTTCCCGCCGCCAATTGACCATCAGCAAAAGAGACCTCCGATGGATAATAATAACGGGAAACCTGTAGAGCCTCCCGGCGGAGATTTCGGAGCGCCGCCAGACAGACGGTAAACCTCGCTTGCCGTTGTTTTTTCATTTTCACCAGGTGAAAATTTTGGAGTGCGGTAGCATAACACCGGTTGGTTCGGGGTTCAACCCCGAACCAGTATGCGATATGTCACCATAAATGAAAGCGACATCGTGATGTCGCACTCCAAATTGAACCTGCTATAATATATGAACATGATAAAATAGGGGGCTGCTATGAGAGAAAGGTTCACAATAAAATTCGCAATAATTCTTATCCTCACACTCAGCATGGCAAAATTCGCCCTGACTGATGATAAGGCATACTTTCACTCCGGATTAATATTTGAGCCGCGCAGCGCCGGATTTGATTCATGCCACTCCGCAACTCTGGTTGAACTGCCGGGCGGCGATATCCTTGCCGCCTGGTATGGCGGCACCGCTGAAAAAGCAAAAGATGTAGCCATTTACGCCGCCAGGCTTAAAAAAGGCGAAACGAAGTGGTCCAAACCATGGATCATCCACGACACCCCCGACAAAAGCGAGGGCAATCCCGTCCTCTGGCTCGCGCCCGACAAGACGCTATGGCTCTTTTTTACAACCATAATGATGGAACACTGGGACGATGCACGGATGTTTTACAGGAAATCTTATGACGAAGGAAAAACCTGGACGGAGCAGGTAACGCTCATAGAAGACCTCGGCTGGATGCCGAGATTCAAACCCCTGCTGTTGACGAACGGCGACATACTTCTCCCCATCTACGATGAAATGCTCTACCGCTCGCACTTTTACATCTCAACCGACGGCGGTAAAAAATGGAAAAAATCGGTTCAGATTATTACCCCCGGCGGCGCCATCCAGCCCTCCGTCGTTCAACTTTCAGATGGCTCGCTGCTCACCGTGATGAGGAGTGGCTCAAAAAACGGGCTTGCGTGGTGGGCGACATCTAAAGACAACGGCAGACATTGGTCAAAGCCCTTCACCAACATCCTGAAAAACCCAGGCTCCGGTTCCGATATGGTGAAACTCGCCAACGGTCATCTCGCCATCGTCTTTAACGATTCCCCTGAGCGCAGAAACCCGATTTCAGCCGCAATTTCAACCGACGAAGGAAAAACCTGGAACTACAAACGCGTCATTGAAAAGGATGATTTTGGCGAATATTCCTATCCCTCCGTCATTGCAACCTCAGACGGCTTGATACATGCTGTCTACACCTGGCGGCGCGAATCCATCGGATACGCAGTCTTTAACGAAAAATGGGTGCTTGAAGGCGAATAAATTACGGATTTCACGGATTATCGGGCTTCCGCAGGGGCGTTGGAGTACAAGATTTTACATAAAGAAATGGTAAGTGCCGATACTCCAAATTCAACAGGCTATTGAATCGGGAATTGTGATTTTTTTTAATGTTCGTTAATTTTCTTGAATCATATCGTAGTATCTCGCCATCCAGTATGGCAGCAGCCAGAAGGTAGCGCATGCCTCGTAGTTGCCATCGGAGTTCGTATCCAACTGGTACATGTTATCAGCCCATCTCATAGTTTGTATTTCCGTGTAGGGGAGAACCAGCAGGCTTTGCAGATTTTTAAACCTGTCAGGGCGTTGGGCTGCTGCAATGTCTGCACGATGGCTGTTGCGCACGCTCCACATTACAAGATCGAGCGGAATCTCACGCAAAGTCTGCACCGCAAGGTCAAGACGAAAATCATGTTCTGCAAAGGCGCCATAAAAAATTATCTGTTCCGGATTGCGTTCCGGCAGGTCTTTCAGCCATGAAAGCCGCATGCCTTCCAGATAATATTTATTGCGAAGTTCCGGATCAGTCTCATATCGTATCAGATTGTAAAAACTGAGAAGAGCCATTTCATCGCTGTCGTGATTTATCTGGTGGCGATCAGAAATTTCCTTCTGCTTCAAAGTGTTGCGATGGTAGCGGTGTTCTTTGATAAGATAATCGTACTTCTGTAGATATTTTTCGTTGCGCGTTATATGGTACGCAGACCTCAGTGCGCTGAGTGCCTGGAGGCTGTTAAGTCCCTGATCGCCGAGCCTGCCGTGGGTATTGACCCATTCAGGCTCCCAGTGCCCATGAGTTGTAACCTTCCCGTTTTCGTCCAGCAAGCGGTAGCCGTTATCAACGATGTAATCCGTGAGGTTTGTTATCAGACGGCGAATGGTTTCCTTTTCGGTTTCATCCGCAACGAGGTCGTAATATATGGGAAGCCCGAAGTAATGACCAACAAGTTCATCAACACTTGTGTCGCTTTTAATGCACCAGTCTCCGGTGGGGAGCATGTGCCATATACTGGTATCTTTACCTTTACATTCATCGGCTGGCAACACGGAGCGGACAGGATAGCCTTTAACAGGCGATATGGTCAGCAATCGCTCCATAGCCTGAAACGACTCCCGCGCATTGCGCAGTGCTTCCGGGTCGCCTGTGGTTGCGAAACGGAAACTTTCCGCTGCGAGATACATTTCAGTCCATTGACCATCGTTATCATCGGGGATAAGGATAAAAGAAGAGACATCGCCTGGAGTTTTAAGAAGTGAGTTGGCGATCATTCCTAATCTATTGTGGCGTTCCTGCGTTATATGCTCAAAGTGAAGTGCTTTCTGTTCCAGTGTAATGTATCGGCGCATTATCAGGGAATCACCCGATGGTGTTCGTGCAAGGGCATGTCCTTCGTATGTTATCTCAACGGATATAACATCGTCATTGGGAAGCCAGCGTTTGCTTGCGAAATAGAGTTTTCGCCTGTGTTGAAGGTCTAAAAAGATAAGCCCCAGTGGAGTTGCCGCCCACAGTTCGTTATCCCTGGTATTCAAAGTAACGCACCTGACAGGTTCCACCGGGAGTGGTCTTGCCCATTCTGGTAT
>JBFMBQ010000213.1:0-3323 GCA_040755115.1 bacterium | reverse complement strand
AACTTGAATTTGAACTGAATTTTTATCAATAGATGAAGATACTTCTAATCAACCCGAACGCCTTTCGCAACCCGCCATGCATCCCAGTGGGACTTGAGTATGTCGCCGATGCGCTTGAGCGCAGCGGTAACTCGGTGCATGTGATGGATATGTGTTATGAGGACTCGCCGCTTGAACGACTGAAGCAGACCATCGGCGCAGAGCATTTTGATTTCGCCGGTGTTACCATACGCAACATTGACACAAGCCAGGCGGCAAGATATGTGAACTTCATGCCCGAAATAAAAGCGGTCGTGGAAGAACTGCACGGCGCTGGCTTGAAGGTGGTGCTGGGTGGCAGCGGCTTTTCAGGAATGACGGAGCGGATAATGCAGTTTACGGGAGCGGATTTTGGAATAAGAGGACCAGCCGACAGGGCGATACAGAAACTCTGCCAGGAAGTAAAAAACGGAAACCTATCAGGGCGCATCATCTCAGGATGGGAACTCGGAATAGACCCAGAGGTCGTGCCGCGGCGCGCCGTTCACATAAACTATGCGCCGTATATTGAAGGCGGCGGCATCGTCGGCTTCGCCACGCAATACGGGTGTCCAGAGCGATGTCTCTACTGCCTTGAGGCGGGCACTGCGCTCCTTCATCGCCGCCCCGCAGCGGTGGCGGAAGAACTGCGCTCGCTCCACGCACAGGGTTTCACTCACTATCATCTGTGCGACAGCGAGTTCAATCACGATCTCAAGTTCTGTGTGGATGTCCTCCGCGAGATAGCGGATATGAAACTGGATATACGATGGACACTTTACATGAAGCCCGTTCCGTTCGGTAAAGATTTGTTGATGTGGCTGAAACTGGCGGGTGTTTACCTGATAACATTAAGCGTTGACAGCGCAGCAGCGAGCGCATCAGGGGGAAGATACTGCTGGGATGATGTCGCCTTTGTAGTGCGGTGCTGCCATGAGCGGGGGATCAAACTTGCGATTGACCTCGTTGTGGGGATGCCGGGGGAGCCGCTCCATTCGGTGCGGCAGGCAATAGAATTTTTCCGCCGCGAGCGGCCTGAATGTGTGAATGTGAACGCGTGGCTGCGCGTGTATGACGGCACGCACCTTGAAGCGCTTCTGCGCACTCAACCCGATCTTCAGGCTCATCTGTCAGACCCACTCCCGCCCGCACCGCCGCTTGAACAGCGTGTATTCTATAACCATATTGACATTGAGCAACTAAGGGATATGATCGGCGGGGACGCCATCTTCAAATTAGAAGGTTTTGACCCCGGCACGAATTATGAAGTAATCAGGGAAAAGACTGGTATCAACATCTAACCTTCATCTCCCCGCAGGAAAATCACGGGATCAGAAAACGATGCCCGAAAATATGAAAAACGCCGCGAGGGTGATAATAAAGAGCAAGGGGGCTATATAAGAAAAAATACGGTTTACTTTGAATGCCTGAGCCTTCTTGTCGTTGAAGACAAGGATCGTGATGATGACATTTATAAAGACATTCAGCAGTATTAACAGAAATACGATTATGAGCACCTTATCAACCAGAGTGAGATCCGTAGCCGAGGGAACCCGGGTGTCAATGCTGTATTTTGTTGCCACCACTCCTGCCACGGAACACATAGCCAAAGTGAATTTGGGCGAAATTTCCCTGGGCGGCACAACGACTGAAAGAAATGAGAGCAGATAGGCGATGATCGCCACAGAGATTATTGAAATAAAAATCTTCAATCCCATCCGCTGAAGGATCATCCTCACCGTAAATCTGGAATATGTGCTCTTTCCACTCAGGCTCGGGTCGCCGAAAGTGGTATTATAAACCTTTTCACCGCTGATGACTTCAAACCCGGTCGGCTTCCAGCCATTGATGACGATGTCAGGATCAAAACGGCTGTTTTTTTTGTCAGGCTCAAACTTCACCAATGAGATGTCACTTGAATCCTCAAAATTGATGTCCAGCACCTGCCTGTCAAAAGGGAACATCGCGAGATCGTAACCTTTCTTTATGGTGGCGATAACCTTCATGCCCGACCACAAGGGATGTTCGCTGTTTCCCTCATAAGTGCCGGCGTGGGAAAACTTGAAATCAACGGCGTTTGTTACATCCAAGGTTTCTGCTGGACTGAAGTCTTTGGAGTCGTGCCAGAACCAGAGCCACAGCGTAACCTTGAATGTGTTGTCTTTTATTTCCAGGGAATGCAGGTTCATTATGTAGGCGCCGGTCGTTATCTTCATCGGTCCCTCGGCACAAGCCGGATCAAAGGAAAACAGTATGATTGCGACTTCAAACAAAATCGTTGCCAGAAACCTTCTTTTCACAGGGGCGATTATATCCGTCTTGTGCGATTTCTGCAAACAGCAGATGGGATTTCCTGAATCCGTTTGTTTGGGTAAGTGTTCGGGGTCAGCGTGTCTTTGGGGGCAAGAATTGACAGGCTGTTGAAAAAGAAACGGAACCACTGATGAACACGGATAGACGCAGATTTATTCTGCGAATTTTTGCGGATTTCTTCGCGCACTTTGCGTGAAATTTTACAACTTTAAGGCTTATCAATCAGTTATTTTTACTCCCTCCCGCGCGATATGAAACGGCAGTATATCTGCGCCGTTTTCGGTGAGTGCGTTTTCAACTTTCTCGCGGACATCGGGCGGTGCGCAGGTGATCATGCAGCCGCCGCCCCCTGCGCCGCATATCTTGCTCGCCGTCGCCCCTGCCGACTTTGCCGCCGACATGAGTTTTTCTATCCTCGGCGTTGTTACCCCCTCCGCCAGCCCCTTGCGGTTCTCCCACTCCTGCGCCAGTAGCGCGGGAAACTCCTCAAACCGCTTCTCAAGCAGACAAGAGCGCATCACGAGCGCTGTGTCCTTTATTCTGTGAAACTTTTCCACGATGCCGCCGACATTATCTATGTATGCCTTCATCATGTTCCAGTTGTTTGTCCCCGAAAAATGTGTCTCCCCCGTGTAGGAAAGGATGAGATGAGTTTCAAGGTATCTGACGATTTCATCGTCTTCTGCCCCGAGCGGCTCAATCCTGATACCGTTGATTTGAAACCAGACAGCGTTGACGCCGCCGTAGGTAGCGGAGCAGTAGTCCTGTTTGCCGGTCGGGACGCGTATGGAGGATGCCTCAAGGTTTGCGCCGATGTCAATCATTTCCGCCGGTGAGTGGTGTTTGCCTAATAGTTCGTTCAGTGCGTGGCTGAGTGCGATCAGGAGCGTGGAGGATGCGCCGAGTCCTGAGCCTTTCGGGACATTGTTTCGCGTCTTGACGGTTATGCCGATATCTGGTTTGTAGTAGACGATGATTCTCGCGATAAAATC
>JBFMBQ010000212.1:0-4710 GCA_040755115.1 bacterium | reverse complement strand
GAGAAACTGGCTAAATACAAGACGCCGAAATCGGTAGTGTTTCGTCCGTATCTGCCTAAGAATGCAATAGGTAAAGTTCTTAAAAAAGAACTGCGGGGATGAAAATAAATATTTAAGACGGGATTTACAGGATTTACAAGATTATTATTCGCCCTTCGGGCGTGAAATGTTTCACGCAAAGGGCGCAAAGGAGAAATAAAGAACGCAAAGCAAATGTAGGGCGCGATTACCAAATCGCGCCTAAAACAGGGCATCACATCGGACGCATTCGGAGAAAGTTATGTTGAATGTCTCGGCAGAGGTCCCGGCGCACAATGGCGGGAAAAGGGTAGTACACCAAAAAGAGGGTAAGAGAGAGGGTAATAATAATATGTTCTACTTACAAGAGTCTTATAAGAGCGCACTCGGTAAAGTCCTCAAAAAAGAACTGCGGGGATAAAAATAAATACTTCAGACAGGATTAACGGGATTAAATATTAAAATCCTGTTACATCCAGTTAATCCTGTCTCTACATGGAGAGGAATAAGCAACATGTGCGGAATAGTCGGCTACATCGGAAGAGAAAACGCAACCGAGCGGATACTTGAGGGACTGCGGCGGCTGGAATACCGCGGCTACGATTCGGCGGGCGTCGCTATCGTAGTGGACGGCAGGATTGAACTCCGCCGCAGCGAGGGCAAACTGATCAATCTTTGCAACAACATCACCGAAAATCCCATCAGAGGCACACTCGGCGTTGGGCACACGCGCTGGGCAACGCACGGACGCCCCACTACAGATAACGCTCACCCGCATCTGGACTGCTCCGCCTCCGTCTCGGTTGTTCACAACGGCATCATTGAAAATTACCTCGCCCTCAAGGAACATCTCATCAGACACGGTCATAAATTCACATCAGAGACCGATACCGAAGTCCTCGCCCACCTGATTGAGGAATCCCTTGATGACAACCCGCTTCAATCACTGCGCGACGCGCTCTCAAAAGTAGAAGGCGCTTATGCAATCGGTGTCGTCTTAAGCCGCTTCCCGAACATCCTCCTCGCCGCGCGCAAATCAAGCCCGCTCATAATCGGTCTGGGCGAAAACGAAAACTATATCGCATCCGATATTCCCGCCATCCTCCCCTACACGCGGCGCATAGTTTACCTTGACGACGGCGAATGCGCTGTCCTCACCGCAGACGCCGTAACCGTCTATAGCCCGGACGGCAAACCCGTTGAGAAAAAGATAGACCACATAGAATGGAACCCCGTCCTCGCCGAAAAAGGCGGCTACGATCACTTCATGCTCAAAGAAATCTACGAGCAGCCGCAGGTGATACGCAACACTATCGGCGGGCGCACCTCAGAAGAAACAGGAAAAATTTATATTGATGAACTCAATCTCACCGATAACGAGGTCCACGCCTGCCGCCAGATTTACACCGTTGCCTGCGGCACCGCTTACTACTCCGGCGTAGTCGGAAAATATATGATGGAGCACCTGGCGCGCATCCATGTTGATGTTGACCTTGCATCGGAGTTCCGTTACCGCGAGCCGCTCCTTGATGACGGCACGCTTGTGGTCGTGATCAGCCAGTCCGGCGAGACCGCCGACACGCTCGCCGCCCTCCACGAGGCGAAAAGGATGGGCGCGCATGTTATCGGCATCGTGAATGTCAAGGGCAGTTCCATTGCGCGCGAGGTTGACGGCGTCCTTTACATACACGCAGGACCCGAAATCGGCGTCGCCTCCACCAAGGCGTACATCGCAATGCTTACCGCCGAGATGCTTCTGAGCATCCACTTTGCCACCATACGCGGCTTGCTCCACGCCGAAGATGCGCGCCAGTTGATACGCAGATTCAAGTCGCTGCCGCAGAAAATTGAGCGCGTCCTCGCCGACACGGCGCCTATTGAACGCATCGCGGAAAAATACTTTGAGTGCCCGAATTTTCTCTACCTTGGACGTGGCATAAACTTCCCCACCGCTATGGAAGGCGCACTCAAATTGAAGGAAATCTCTTACATCCACGCTGAAGCCTACGCCGCAGGTGAAATGAAGCATGGTCCGATCGCCCTCATTGACCGCAAAATGCCGATCCTCGCCATCGCCACCAAAAGCAAAACCTACGATAAGGTCATCAGCAACATTCAGGAAGTCAAGGCGCGAGAGGGCATGGTCATCGCCCTCGCCACCGAAGGCGACGAAGAAATATTAAAATATACGCGCGATGTAATCTATGTGCCTGAAACCGCCGAACTCCTCTCACCGATCATCAATGTTGTGCCACTTCAACTGCTTGCCTACCATATTGCCGTAAAACGCGGCTCAGATGTTGACCAGCCGCGCAATCTGGCAAAATCGGTAACGGTTGAGTAAAACCAGTAGATAGTAGAAAGTAGGTAGCAGGCAGGAAAAACTTTGTGGAATTTAGTGTTTTTGTGTTTTGGTGGCAAATCTCACGTTTTTCTCCCGCTGAAAAGTTGCTGAAAAGTGATGAAAAATATTGCCAAATTTCAACATGTATTGAAAATTTATTTTTTTTGTTTAATAGTTTTCAGCAACGGGTAATTGGTGGAAAAATGTGCTGATAAATTAAATTATATTGCTTATGGGCAATATGAATCGCGTCCTCATCGTTGATGATGAAGAACAGATATTAAACCTTCTTGAATCATTTATTGCCTCGCTCGGGCATCAGGTAATCAAGGCAAGGACGGGCGAAGAGACCTTCGCCGCAGTGCAGAATTACTCCCCGGATATGGTTCTTCTTGATGTCAGGCTGCCGGATATGGACGGGTTTGAGGTTTGCGGGAAATTGAAGAAAGAATCAGGATACCTGCCCGTGATAATGGTAACCGCAATGGATGATCTTGACTCACGCCACAAGGGCATTGAGTGCGGCGCAGATGCGTTCTTCTCGAAACCTGTTGATTTTACCGAGTTGAAATGGGTGATAAAAAACATTTTAAGGTTCAAAAATCTGTATGATGAACTTGAAAAAAGTTACAAATCGGTTAAGGAACTTGAAAGGCTGCGGGTGAACATGTTTACCTTTATCGTCCACGACCTTCGCAGTCCCCTGACAGGTGTAAAAGGCTACCTTGACCTGCTCGTAAAATCCAGAAGCCTTAAGCAGCAGGATTTAAACGATATAAACAAGGCAAGAGAAAATGTTGATCTGATGATAAGTATGATTGCCACACTTCTTGAAATAAGAAAATTGGAAAGCAGGGAAATAAGAATTTCACCCGATGTTTACGACCTCGGCGAAATTGTGGCGTCTGCGGTAAAAACCGTAGAACCACTCTTCAAACAGAGAGAAATCCGATTCTCCGATGAAACTCAATCCGTAAAAATACAAGTAAGGGTTCAGAGGGATTTAATAGAGCGCGTAATACAGAACATATTGACAAACGCCCTGAAGTACACACCGAAAAAAGGTGAAATCAGGATTTTAAGCGAGCCTTCAGGGCGGGCGGGGTATGTGATCGTTTCAATTTCGGATACGGGCTGCGGAATCCCGTGCGAGTGTCATGAGGCGATATTTGATATGTTTGGAACGGTTGAAGTGCATGCAGGGATGGGGCGGCGTTCAACCGGACTTGGATTAACCTTCTGTAAATTAGCCGTTGAAATGCACGGTGGGAAAATATGGGTTGAGGACAGACCGGACGGTGGGACTGTATTTAAGTTTACATTACCCATTTGACAGCGGAATGATGATGTTTAAATTAACCGCCTGCGGCGAGAGATGTTTCACGCAGAGGGCGCAAAGGTGCAGGGGCGCACATGCGTGTGCGCCTCTACATCTATTAGTGCGTCAAGGCGCGATTGGGTGATCGCGCCCTACACAATGATCAAGCAGGTTAGGAAAAAGTATCAAGAATGTTACAGTGTAACAAAGATTATACATTTTATAAAAAAAGTATCATCAATGTTACAGTGTAACAAAAACATTACACTACAAATAAAAAGAATCAAAAAAGTTACACCGTAACATAAATGATACAATTTTGAGATAAGAACTCTTGATTGAATGTAAAAACACAAGGTTTTATATAGATATGTGAATAATTTCACATTGTAAAATCATGGCACGATTCTTGCTATTGCTTATTATAAGGAATATTGTATTGGGGAGATGACACATGGCAAAGTTGATGGTCATTGATGATGATGAATCAGTTAGAGATATCCTTAAAAGGATGCTTGAGGCAGTAGGACACAGGGTAACCTGCATTGAGGATGGCTTGTACGCCGAGAAGGCAATAAGAAAAGACCGTCCCGATCTCATAATCAGCGATGTCCTTATGCCGGGACTTGATGGTCATGCACTGGTCTATCATCTGAAATATAATACAGACCTCCATCATATACCCGTTATGCTGCTTACATCGCTCGGCGACGAGAAGGCTTATCTCGGGCGCGAGGTTGATGCGGATTGTTTTATGGCAAAGCCGATTGATGAGGAAAAACTGCTGCAAAAGGTTGAGCAACTGCTGAATTTGGACAGGATAAGGATCAAGAAAAACGCAGAGTTGCTCCACAACAGAGCAGCAACGAGAAAGGTATCCGCGATTATCGTCATGTGTGTCTCAATGGCAATCGTCGTCGCTTCGGTGATCTTTTATCTCACCGTCAAACTTTCACAGGTCGCAAGTATGGGATCAAAAACGATTGTGGATGATATGAGATCAATAAGTTTCCTTGCGGATAAAGTTATT
>JBFMBQ010000211.1:0-8457 GCA_040755115.1 bacterium | reverse complement strand
AAATATGTGTGATTTTAACCTGGAGGTGTTAATATGGCTGTAACAAAGGACGAACTTGTTAAACTGTTAAACATGGATTTGGAACTGGAATACTCGGCGGCGATACAGTATATAAATCACGCTGCGGTGATGAGCGGTGCTGCATACGGCGATATAATCAAGGAGATAAAGATACATGCGACTGAGGAGATTCAGCATGCGATGATACTGTCGGACCAGATTGACTTTTTAGAGGGCAAGCCGAGCGTTGCCGTTGGGAAAATACATACATCGGATGACAATGTGGCGATGCTTAAGCAGGATCTGGCGGGCGAAGAGGATGCGATAAGCAGATATAAAACCAGAGTTGAACAGGCTGAGGAACTGAAGGAGTTCGCACTGGCGCAGCAGTTGAGGAACATACTGGCTGTAGAGCAGGAGCATGCGATGGACCTCATACAGGCGCTGGGAAAATAGAAAATGAAAACCGGCTTTCGTTGAACGGTTGCGCGGATAGAATCGTAGTTCGGGACTCGTAGATGGGGATTCGGGATTTAATAATTTTTCCCGAACTACGAGATGCGAACTACGAGTCCCGATTTCGGAAGCGCAGCCGCAACCAAGCAACGGTTTTTGCACTTGTATCATAATTAAACAGGAGGTGTTTTTTTATGGAGAAATTCAAATCGGTTGATGAGGTGCTGGAATTTGCAATTGCAAAGGAGGAAGAAGCCTGTAATTTTTATAACGGCCTTGCTGGTAAAATGGAAGTGCCCGGTATGGCGGAAGTATTCAGACATCTTGCGCGCGAGGAACAGGGGCACAAGGAGAAACTGATCAAAGTTAAAGAGGGCAAACTTCTGATCAAAGCGGAGCAGAAAGTGCAGGACCTCAAAATTGGCGATTATCTTGCCGATGTTGAGCCTTCTGCGGATATGGATTATCAGGAGGCGCTGATTGTGGCGATGAAGAGGGAGAAAGTGTCATACAGACTTTACATGGACCTTGCGGAGAGTGCGGATGATGAGAATTTGAAGAATACTTTCACTGCGCTTGCCAACGAGGAGGCAAAGCACAAGTTGCGGCTTGAGATTATCTATGATGACCAGATACTTTCTGAGAATTAAGTTTAGATTAAATAAGAAATGATTTGCCCACGAAGGACACGAAGTACAGTATAAATACTTGAAGGAAGGGAGTTATATTAGATGAAAGAGAGAGAAGGAATAATAACAGTTGAAGGGAATCTGTTAACACTACTTGGTGATGAGGTCAGCGTGGGAGATAAGGCGCCCGATTTTGAGGTGCTGGACAACGATCTGAAGCCGGTGAGGTTTTCTGCATTTCGCGGCAAGGTATGTATTATCACATCTGTGCCGTCGCTGGATACGCCGGTGTGCGATGTAGAGACGAGGAGATTTAATGAGGAGGCAGCCGGGCTGGGGGCGGGTGTTGTGGTTCTTGCGATCAGTATGGATTTGCCATTTGCGCAGAAGCGCTGGTGCGGGGCTGCCGAAGTTACGCGCGTTAAGGCGCTGTCCGATCACCGCGATGCTTCGTTTGGCGCCGCTTATGGAGTTTTGATCAAGGAATTGCGGCTGCTGGCGCGGGCGGTGTTCGTTGTTGATCGTGAAGGTATTATACGATACGAGGAACTGGTGAAAGAGGTAACTGTTGAGCCTGATTATGAGGCAGTGCTTGAGGCGGTAAAGAAATTATTATAAAAAATTATTTTTTAGACGCTGAATACGCAGATTACGCAGATGTGGGGGCGGTTCGCGAATCGCTCCTACTCACTGATGACTAACTGTTTCCGACATTGTGTTTGAGCGTTCGCTTTGTTTCGCGCAGTATTTTTTCTGTGCGTGCGGACAGTTCCCTGAGGTATCTCATAAAGGCGTGGTTATCGCGAGTCCATCGCATCAGGAGCATTCTTGAGAAGATGAAAAATCTGATGCGCAGGAAGGTGTAGAATTTTTTATAGCAGCGAAAGACATTTTTCTGTAGTTCAAGGGCGGTCATTTTAAGGGGTGTGAAGACTACATGCGTGCCGTCGTAGAGCGACCAGTCGCGCGTGAGGAGGCGGTCGCCTTTTTCCATGTCGTGGAAAAGTTTTGTTCCCGGCAGTGGGATGAGGATGCCGAATTGAGCGGTACGGATGCGATTTTTTTTGCAGAAGGAAATTGTGCTTCGTAGCGTGGCGGGTTCGTCGGCATCGGCGCCGAGCACGAACATGCCGTGTATGCCGATGCGGAACTTGCGGAGTTTTCTTATGCACTCACGGATGTCCTGAAGCCCCTGTTTTTTGTTGAGCAATTTCAGTGTTTCCGGGTTGATGGATTCAAAGCCGATGAGGAGTGAGCGGCAGTTGGTTTTTGAAATGAGGTTGAGAAGTTCCTCGTCCTTCGCCACATCAACGCGTGTTTCAGCGACCCAGCGGAACTTCAATTTTTCTTTGAGGCATTTTGTCAGGAATTGCTTCGTGCGCGACAGGCTGGCTGTGAAGTTGTCATCGTAAAAGAAGAATTTCCGGTAGCCGAGTTTGATGCGCTGTTTCAGTTCTTCCAGGACATTGTCCGGTGAGCGGAAGCGGTATTTGCCACCGAACATGGCGGTAACGGAGCAGAAGGTGCAGTTGTAGGGGCAGCCGCGTGAGGAGATGATGGGTGAGTATTTTTTAGTTGGGATGGGATGATCAAGGATAGAGAAATCGGGGAAGGGCAGGTCGTCAAGGTTGGCGACGAGTGTGCCATGGACTGCCGTTTTGCCGTTGTCGTTTTCAATTGTTGAAAGGATAACATTTTCCGCCTCGCCTGCAACGACGGCATCGGCATGCTGAAGTGCCTCTTCAAGCATGAAAGTGGCGTGCGGGCCGCCGATGATTATTTTTTTCTGCGGGTAGCGAGTTTTTATGGTGTCGGCGATCTGGTATGCGCGCGATGCGGTGGGAGTGAGGGTTGATATGCCTATTGCATCCATTTCACCTATCCAGGGGGCAAGTTCGTTATTTTTCTCCGAGTAAACATCACCTGCGTACTCCGCTGCTACACGCACCTGCCAGCCAGCCTGTTTCAGTATCGTCCCGAGGTATATCGGTCCGATAAGCGGCAGTCCGGCGTAACTGTAGGCGTTGAACAGGCACTTTGGCTGGATGAGCGCGACCTTCTTCATAGAGTCTCCCATAATCTCAAAATTTTACTATTAATAGACTGAATCATATACGGAATCACAACAATAGGTCAAGTTTAAATTAGAACCACAGATGAACACGGATAGACACAGATTCTTGTTGCGAATTTCCGCGAATTCCTTCGCGCCCTTTGCGTCTTCGCGTGAAATATTTTTTTCAGCGGGGATGAATCATCTCAATTCCCAGTTCAAGACCTGACCCCATTTTTTCATTCAATTTCCACTTTGAGACTTCGTTTTTCAGGGTTCATCAGGATGATCTTTTCTGTGAAAGTTCCCATTTTTATCTCGTCTATATTTGTTGTATTAATTGTAGCGTAAAATCACCCAAAGACACAAAGGTTTTGTCCTGATCTATAGATGCTCACAAAATACAATGACACATAAAATTAATCGCCTTCGGCGAAAAAATATAATCCACAGATTACACACAGATGTAGTGCCCGAGTGGGTTTGATAAATCAAACCCCTACAACAAATGTCAACCAATTATGTGAGATTCAATAAGCGACGGAACGCAAAAGAATTAGTGTAAATTCGTGGATAATTAACGGTTTCTCTGCAAAATAACTGACAATAAAATAGACATTCCTCCAATAATAATATAAGTTGCTGTTATTTTCGTATCGCCTCTGCATGTAACGATAACGCCGTAAACTGTCATCAGCATCAACGACGACCGCAATTTAACCCATGGCTTCGTATCAAGTGGGACGGTTCCGTCAGCCCTTTTCAGCGTTATCAGGTTGCGCGCCGAAACGACATAAATCACCAGCCCCGGCAGGACAACCGACGGCAGCCCGGCGTAGAACATAAACGGATGACCTTCTATCAAACCGAAAAAATCCTTGCCGATTACACCTGTGCAATTCACGCCCGCCCATCCCAAAACCAGAAGAATCGCCAGATTGACACCCGCCAGCCGCTCCGGCAAGGTCTGTGCCGCCGATGCCTCCCAACGCCCAATAATTGCGCCGCGATCCACAAGATACATCACACCAATCATCGCACCACCGATAAAACCTACCATCATCTCAAACATCTTCCATGTATCATAGGTAATCTGAAGAGTCAGATAAGCATTGTGCAAATTTGCGAGGGGAAAAGCGATCCCAAAACCCAGTGCGGAAAGGGCAATCGTCCGCACTTGCGTCCATTTAAGCCGAACTGATTCAAACAGTAGCGAAAACACAAGCATCGTTATGAACGAACCCTGCGTGGGCAGCGTGTAGAGCGTGCGCCGGCAGTCAACGCAGACGGACAGGTCGTAAGTTTCGGGACTGTAATGGGGAAAGACAAACTGGGGGAAATTCCTCACCGCCCATGAACCTATAATCCAGCCTGCGATCAAGATCAGCGCACGGACAACCATGACACCCGCATTCCTTTTCCTGTCCAGCGCCCACGACAGCATGATCCCGCCGAAACCGCCCCACCCAAGTCCGGTGATTGCCCACCACATGAAACCAACCGCAGGATTGAGAGGCAGAAACACACCCTCTTGCCTGTTAATTGCGAAAACGCCGCGGATCCAGTCCATGAATTGACCATATCCGTGCATGCCGCCGAAACCGTATCCGAAGGCGCACGCCAGCACGACCCACCCTGCGCCCTTCCTGTCGCCCGCCGCAAGCGCATACCAGCACAGTCCCCACCACAACCCTGGCATCACCGCACCGCTCGTGCCGCCGTAACCCGCCGACCCGCGCAGACCCCACATAAATGCGCCGCCTACTGCGAAGAGCAGAATAATAAATACTGAATTGTCTGTAGTTTTATGAAAAGGTTTTTTTTCCAAAAGCGTCTTCTATATGAATCCTGAATTATCCACACTCACTCTGAAAAGATTCACCTTGATGATTAACGGTGAGACGGTAGATGTAAGATGTGAGACGACATATGGGAGATGTGAGATGATCATTTACTGTCTACCGTCTTACATCTCACATCTTACTTCTCACTTCTTAGTCATCGTAACGCCACGCCTGATGTTTAAAATCATGAATAATCCGAGTGAATAATAACGGGCATTATTTTTTTGAAGCGATCTTCAGTAAAAGATATGTTTGATACAGGAAAACCAGTAGCGCAATAGGAACAATATAGATAAATAGTTTATCTGAAAGGATACTTACAGATTGACTCTCGCTTAACTTTTTTATTCCAGTATTCGTATTTGTCATTTCCATCTCGCCCGTATAACGGAAGACAAGCAAAATGACAATTACCGCAAGTGACAAAAGCATCATAGTAACAGCACGGGTTTTATTGGTTTCTCTGCTTGTCGGTAAATCTCCGAAATCCTGTCTCACGCCTGCCTTGACCCGTCCCGAACTCAGCAGTTCTTTCACCTTTCTAATGATTTTTTCCTGGTCAATCGGTTTCGCCATATAATAATCGGCAGCCACCTCCTTGCCTAAATAACTTTTTTCGTCGCCCAGTGAGGTAAGGATCATTACAGGAATATTCTTAAACTCGCTTTCAAACTTCAGATGATAGATAGGGGCGTGCCCATCAAGTCCGGGCATGATAATATCGCATATTATCAGATCGGGGCGATGTTCCTGAATCGCTTTTTTGGCATACAATCCGTCATCTATACATACTGCCTCATAACCTGCGCCTTCTAAAATTCTTTTCAGTATGTCCCTGACCGATTTTTCATCGTCAATTACAAGTATTTTTGCCATTGCTTCGCACCTCGCTGATATATATTTCACATACATCTTCCGTATTTAGAACAGACTCATTAAATCCAACGACCTCAAAAATTTCAACCGTCTGTTTCTTGCCTTTGATTTTAACCTTTTCCTTTTCCTTAAATATAACTCTGTCCTTGACCTTTGAAACAACATTTTTTGTTATCAGTATCTGGCGGGATTCCGCCATACCCTGCACTCTGTAAGCGGTGTTAACCACATCCCCGATCGCGGTGTAATCCATCTGATCATAAGTCCCGATGTTCCCGACGACCACTTCACCATAATTGATGCCGACACCTATTCCGAGATTTCTTAATTCAGGAGACCATGTCAGTTTTAATTTCTCAAATGCGCACTGCATTGCGATCGCCGCTTGTATGGACTTCAATGTTTCGTCTTCCACAGGAATTGGCGCCCCCCAGAGCGCCATAATGCAATCACCCATATACTTGTCAAAAGTTCCGTTATATTTGAAGACAATCTTTGTTAGTTCCTTGTATATATCGTTCAGAAGCCATATAACTTCCTCTGCACTCAATTTTTCAGCAACTGATGTGAAACCTCTCACATCACAAAAGAGCACGGCTATTTCTTTTTTTTCACCGCCCAGTTTCAGATGCGCCTTTGGGTTACTTAATATCTTTTCTATTACATTGTCGTCAACATAACTGTGCAATATGTTGGAGATGAGAAGGTTTCTCAATTCAACTTCGGTGTATAAATTCTTAATCTTCAAGAGATTCCTTATCCGTGTCAGAAGTTCAACCTTCTGGTACGGCTTGGTCAGGAAATCATCCGCACCCTCATCCAATCCTTTAAGTTTTGCGTCCATCTGGTCTAATGCCGTGATCATAATTACCGGCAGGTAACCAAACCTCGTGTCATTCTTGATCGCTCGGCAGACCTCGTAACCATCCATAAACGGCATCATCACATCAAGCAGGACTAAATCAGGTTTCTCCTTCTCAACTAAACCTAACGCCTCCGTCCCATTTCGTGCCTTTAAAATAATATAACCATTGTGTTCAAGCAAGGCTTGTAGAAGTTTTAGATTCTTTTCCTCATCGTCAACTGCAAGGATAACGGGTTTCTCTGCATCTATCGTCATTTTTTCGCTGAAAGAGGAAGTGTAAATTTGAATGCGCTCCCTCCTTTTTCTCCGTCCGCCACCCAGATTTTTCCATCATGCAGTTCAATTGCAAGTTTGCAGAATGTCAATCCCAGTCCCACTGATCGCCGCACGCCTTCGCCTCCACCCATTTCAACGGTCGCAAACTTGTCAAATATCCTGCCGCGATGTTCTATTGGTATGCCTTTCCCGGTGTCCGATATAGTTACAACACCAAAATTCGGATCATCGCTTGCCCCATAAGCGATCTTTATTTCTCCCCCGCGCAATGTAAATCGCGCCGCATTGGATAATATGTTCTGTATCAGCCGTTCTATTAATTCTTTCTGGACATTCACCCGGATGTTCATCCCGCCGATCTCGTTGTGCAGGCGGATTGCCTTATCTATTATCACAGGCTCTATTGTTTTCACAGCAGTGGAAATCATCTCCGCAAGGTCGCAAACTGTTGGATTGATTCTCAACTCATTGCTTTCAATTCTTTTTATGTCAAGCAGGTTGGAAACAAGAGTCATCATAAGTTCAACATTCTGTCCTGCGTTATTTACATCGCTTAAATCCTGCCCTTTTATATTCTTTGATTTTTTCAGAAGGTCAAGGTAGCCCTTGATGCCTGTCAGCGGTGAACGCAAGTCATGAACGATAAATGATATAAGGTTGTCTTTCACCGTCTCAAGTTCCTTGAGCGATTTGTAACTTTCTTCAAGTCTGTCATAAAGGCTTTTCGCCCTTAAAAAGTTTCTGACTTTTAATTTTAATTCAGAAGAATCAACCGGTTTTGACAGGAAATCATCCGCACCGCATTCAATGCCCCTGAGTCTTGAATCCCTTGTATCCAGCGCGGTTATCATGATAATCGGAAGATAATCAAATTCCTGCCTCAGTCTCACGCAAACTTCATAACCATCCATTCCCGGCATCATAACATCAAGCAGGATCAGGTCAGGTGAAAACTCCTCCGCGCTTCTGATGGCTTCTTCCCCGTCTCTTGCCTTGAAAATCTCGTATCCTTGCGGCGAAAGCAATGTCTCAAGCAGTTTTAAATTCCTCTCCTCGTCATCAACGAGCAATATTTTTTGTTTGTTACTCATAGGTAAGTTCCTAATCTGTCATGAAGAGATGCAAGATGAAGTTCAAATGTCAAAGATCAAATTTCAAATCAATGTCAAATATCAAAATCAAAAGTCCAAACAGTAAATTTAATATTTAACATTTGGACTTTGAAATTCATTTAACATTTGAACTTTGACATTCTGTGAAATGATTTTCGTCTCACATCTCACTTCTTCCTTTTAGATTTCAGGTATTTTAACTGGTTTTAAGGAATTTTTCTATAATCTCAACCAATTCTTTTACAAGATAAGGTTTTCTTAGATATGCATCAAACCCACTCTTGATTATACCACTGCGCTCCTTGTCCATCGCGGATGCTGTAAGCGCTATGATCGGAATATTTTT
>JBFMBQ010000210.1:0-2654 GCA_040755115.1 bacterium | reverse complement strand
AGGGTCGGATTTCTGCGGAATATTTTTTGTCGTTTATACTTATTTCCGTCCCCTCGCTCCATCCCGGAATGCGCAGAAAGATACTGAACTTGAGTTGCTTTTCAGGCACAATCTCAAGTTCAATTCTTCCAGACCACGGATAATCAGTTTTTTGGATTATGCTCACGGGCAAGTCGTTAATTTCAGTTCTTATATTACTTGCGGTGTAATGGTGTATATAAATTGCGCTTTCAGTTCTGCCGTATAAATATCCCGGCAGTGCAGCCAATGTTCGCGCCATGTTCGGTGGGCAGCAGGCGGTGCCGTCCCAGTGTCTTGATGTCCTTCTATTGGTGCCGCGGTAGCCGCCCGCCAGGTCTTTGCCGCCGTCGTGCTCAAGCGGGTTGGTGTAGAAATAATCCCTGCCGTTGAGTGATGCGCCGCTCAACATCCCGTTGAACATCACCTGTTCCATTACATCGGCATAAGGCGCATCGGCGGTTACCTGAACCATCCGCCAGTTCCACATAAACGAGGCGATGGCGGCGCAGGTTTCGCAATATGCTGTTCGGTTGGGCAGTTCGTAATCCTGTCCGAAGGCTTCATGCTCGTATCGCGACCCCGCGCCGCCGGTTATATACATTTGTTTCTCTACAAAGTTTTCCCACTGGGTTTTGAGCACATTCAGCAGCGATTCATCACCCGTTTCGGCGTAAATGTCGGTGATGCCGCAGCAGAGATAAAGTTGTCTCACAGCATGCCCTGTCATCCGTGTTTGCTCTCTGATCGGCAGGTGATCCTGCAATTCGGGGCTTGAGTAGAGGCGGGATGATTTTTTTCCGCGCTGTTCAACGAAGAAGATAGCCTGATTCAGATAACGCTTTTGTCCTGTGAGGCGGTAGAGTTCAACCAGCGC
Source organism: bacterium (assembly GCA_040755115.1). Lineage (GTDB taxonomy): Bacteria > UBP15 > UBA6099 > UBA6099 > JBFMBQ01 > JBFMBQ01. Next base: position 1,759 of record JBFMBQ010000210.1, on the reverse strand, counting down.
CATTTCAACTTCGGGGTGACCTGGCGCGCCCGGGTGCATTTTCGGACCGAAGCGTTTGCATACATGGTCTGCCCATTTTATAGCGACATTGATGAGTTCATCGCTCCCTGTCGTGCGATGGTGAGCGATCGCAGCCTGAATGAGATGCCCCCCGCAGTAAAGTTCGTGATTTATTGCGAGGTTCTGCCATCTGTATGCCTTGTGCAAATCGGTGAAGGCGGTGTTGAGGTAGCCGTCCCTGTCCTGCGACTTGGCGATGAGTTCAATAACGCCTGCGAGTTTTTGTTCTGCTTCCGTATCTGGATAATTCACAAGATCGTAAGCCGCCGCCTCCATCCACTTATAGACATCCGAATCATCAAATATTTGCCCCTTATGACCGCAGTCTTTTACGCCGGCGGCATACCTGAAATTATCAATCCTTCCGGTGCGCTCGCATTCATCATACTGATGCGGCAGCGAGACGGTGTGGTTGATTGTCAACTTCGGTTTCCAGAACGAATCCGTCAGTTGCACATCGTCCAGACCGAGTGAATAAAGTTTTGCGTTCGGGCTTTTTGATGTGTCGGTTATAACTTTTGCGGTTTCGGTTTTTCCCCAATCCTGATTGTTGCCGATTGTCTCCGACAGCGATTTATAATCAAGCAATCCTGCCATACTTAACGCTGCGATGCCCTCGCCGCCCATCTTAAGCAATTTTCGCCTTGTTATATTCACCATAGATTATTCATACAACAAATCAGAAATAATTTTCCCTTGAAATTAATTCTCAAGTTTTTCCCTATCTACTACCTGCTACCTACTACCTACTATCGGATAAGTTACTCCCCCCATCGGGAAGATCAGGACAGTTGCCTCAGGTTTGATTTCTTCCGCCTCTGCAACGGCATCGGGCATGGATTTAAAAATCCTGAACAGCGACCCTCTGCGGCTCATTTCGTCCGCAATTGACGGCGCGCAGGCGAAGATGCGGTTGCGTTGTATCGTCTTCAGCGCAGTATAAACGGAAAATCGGTCTTCGGGCGATATGCCGAGCGGCAGGCTTTTAATGAGCGGTGCCAGCACCTTCGCAAGCAAGTTCACCATAAGCGGCGATGACGGCAGCCGTGCTTTGGCGAAGCCCGATTCGCCCAGCCCGTCATCACATTTCAGCGCAGCGATGATGATGCCGCCGGGTTTAGCAGCAAAGTGCGTGTTGCCTATCGCCTTTGCACCCTGGCGCAGGTCAAGGTCCATCGGATATGAATCGGTAATGACCACATCCGCCTGCGCGGGAATGCGGACGCCGTATATTTCCCTTGTTACCTTCATCCCTTCGCGGTGCGCTGCGATGGGGTCGCCCGCCACGATTTTAATTACTTTCAGGTCGTGGTTCAGCACCGTGTTGACGATGAAGGTTACGCCGCGTATCATCTGCGCGCCTTCTTCAATGTCCTGCCGCATCGGGTTTTTATCGGGTTCAAGTCCCACCGCGCTGAAATATTTCGGGTGCGCGCACAGCGCGTGGTTCTGTGAGATCGTTTCAAGTCCTGCGACGCCGGGCAGGATATTTTTGCAGCCGCCGCCGAAGCCGGCGTGCAGGTGCGGTTCAATGGAGCCGATCAGCAACACGAGGTCTGCCTCTGCGACAGCCTTATTTATGAACACCTTCGTGCCGCGCCGTGTGCGACCGAGATAAGCAAGCGTGTTTTTATCACGGCAGTCGTGATTTCGCCATTGAAGTTTCTCCAGCGCTGCCCGCCCCACTTTTGCTGCCATC
>JBFMBQ010000209.1:0-7093 GCA_040755115.1 bacterium | reverse complement strand
ATCAAAAGTGAGCATTCCCACCGCATCTCCCTGCTTCAGGAGAAGATAAGCCGTCGCAACCGCAAGCAGCGAGGCGTAGTCAAGTTTGGTCTCGCCGTTCTGGTTCTTCCCGAAGCGCATGGATGCGCTGCCGTCAAGGAGAATGTGCGCGCGGAGCGATGATTCAGCGGCATACTGCTTCACGAAATACCTGTCCGATTTGCCGTAGAGTTTCCAGTCAATGTGGCGCAGGTCGTCGCCCGGTGAATACTCGCGGTGCTCAAGAAACTCCACATCAAAGCCGCGAGCGTTGCTTTTGTGCATCCCGGCAAACAGCCCCTCCGCCGCCATGCGGGCGCGTAGTTCCATGTGCGCGATCTTCTGTAGGACTTCTGGCGAGAAGTAGCGCGATTTCGTCTGCATTATCAAATTATAATTTTTTCAGCCGCAGATTTACAATGACAAAAAAGATGACCCGCTTTATGATAAATCCAGCCTCCCCCTTTCATCCATTTTTACCCTTTTCTCCCCTTGTGTAGGGGCAAGGCATGCCTTGCCCCTACATCTGTCTCCATCCGTGCCAAAAAAATCTTCGCGTAGCGCACTAATTCAAACTTATTTTTCCCTTAACCCTCTTTGGTTCAAGGTTGCGCCTTGAACCTAAATGCACAGAATTTTATCTTTGAATCTTTGACATTTGAAATTCTTATGACATTTGAAATTTGACCTTTGACCTTCATTTGACATTTGATATTTGGATTTTGACATTCATTTGAAATTTGACATTTGAACTTTGATTCCAGTGCAAAAAGTGTATGTATGGGAAAATGATAATTTTTTTTGGATACTATGCTTGGACATGAAAAAACCTCCTTGCTGTGGTAGAACTACAGCAAAACAGCAAAGGAGGCAACAAAAAATGCGTAACAAAAGTATAGCACAAGACAGGACGGTTTTGGTAGGTGTAGATGTGCATACGAAAAGTCATGTTGTGGCAGTGAAGGTGAATGGGGAGATCGCTCAAAGAAGGACACTTGTGCCCTCGCGTGAGCAGTGGAGGTGTTTTCTTGAGCAGTTTCCAGGGTGTGAGGTTCATGTTATCTACGAGAGCGGCCCTCATGGGTATAACCTTCACGACTGGTTGATGGAGATGAATGGGCAGTTGGAAGGCACAGCCGTATTTGTGCATATTGCCCCGCCTGCCAATGTGCCGGTTCAACCTGGGAAGCGGCGTGTGAAGACTGACAGGCGTGACAGTGTGCGTCTTATTCAAGCCTTTGAGATGGGCAGTTTTGAGGATGTGGTTGTGCCCGATAAGGGGTTGCGTGCCCAGAGGGAATTGGTAAGGACGAGGCTGCGGCTGAAGGGAGAGGAGAAACGGTTGAAGAATGAGATACACGGGCTTGTGAAGTATCATGGGATTGAGTATCCGGATAAGGCTTTGAGGAAGTGGAGCGAGCCGTGGCGGAGGCAGTTGGTGGCGAATGCGAAGGTGGTTGATGGGGATGTGGTAATGTGTGTGAGGTTGCAGTTGAAGGTGCTGGGGGAGATACAGAAGGCAGTTGTGGTGATAGAGAAGAAGATTGCATCTTTGTATCGCCGGGGAAGTCGTTGTGAGATTGCCCAGAGGATTGGGGGGCACAAAGGTATTGGGATACATGGGGCGATGGTGATAGCCACTGAGGTGGCGGACTTTGGTGCGTTTCGCAACAGTGATGCCTTTGCCAGTTACACTGGACTTGTTCCTGGGGAGAGCAGCAGTGGGGAGGTGGTGCGCAGGGGCGGGATCACGAAGGAAGGCAACCGGCGGTTGAGGTGGATATTTGTGGAGTGTGCGTGGGCGTGGGTGAGATATGACAGGGAGGCACGGGAGAGGTTTTACAGGCTCAGTTGTCGTAAGGGGAAACGCAAGGCGATAGTAGCGATGGCACGAAGGCTTGCGGTGGCAGTGTATCACAGGGCAAGAAGCAATTCTGTTGCTGCATAAGCGGGGGAAGAATTTCAACGATATGGGAAAATCCTTGTACTTGGAAAAGCGGGACCACGGAATCTGCGTTGCACCATCTGTCACTGGCAGAGATGGGCGTTTATTTGGATTGTCGGCTCGCCTTTTCTTATTTAATGACGAAAAGAGTAAAGTGCTACCGTCCCCGTTGGGGGCGAGTGCGGATAGCGGCTTGTGCAGAGGATTTTTCATATTAGGTTCGGGTTTCCCACATTTCCACAATTTAGGCGACTGCGGCGACGCTTCGCCTGCCTGGTGGGCTGCTGCGTCGCCCGCCAATTGTGGAAATGGCAGTCTGTGGAAAACGGGGTTTTCCACAGCCTTTGGAAAACCCTCATATTTTTTATAAGGTGAGGTATTGATCATGGTTTAAGATTTCCACCCCACCTGCCCATATCTTGGCAAGGGGGTTGACTTCCAACATAGCGACGCAGATTCACGCAGATTTCCGCTGATAAAAAATTCAAAATTACATTCGCCGTTTCAGATGTTCTATTGATACGCGGCGGTATTTCTGCGCCATTTTTATATTTGCTTCAATTTCTTCGTCCGTCAATTCGCGGGCAACCTGCGCAGGGCTGCCTTTTATCATTGAGCGCGGCGGGAATTTTTTGCCCGGCGGCACAAGCGAACCTGCTGCAACGATTGACTTCTCCCCCACTTCCGCGCCGTTCATGATGATGCTGCCCATTCCGACCGTCGTGTCGTCGCCTATCGCGCATGCATGCAGAATCACGCCGTGCCCGATTGTTACGCGATTGCCGACGATGCAAGGAAAATCATCCGCTACATGAAACACTGCGCCGTCCTGAACATTGCTCATCCGCCCCACGCGGATGCGGTTGATGTCGCCGCGCAGCACGGCATTGTGCCAGACGCTCGCATCTTCCTCTATTGTTACATCGCCGACTATAACGCAGCCTTCGGCGAGGAATGCGCTGCGGTGGATGTGCGGCGTTTTGCCGAGATATTCAAAAACCCTTACGCCTTCCGGCAATTGGTTTATTGTCAGATATTCAGGACTATCCATTTTTAGAATTGCTCACGCAAAGTGCGCAAAGATTAATAGAAATTACGCAAAGACTTTATAGGCGCGATTAGGTAATCGCGCCCTACATTTTTGCGTCCTTTGCGCCTTCTTTGCGTTCTCTGCGTGAACCATTTTCATTTCATCACGCCTGTTTCATCCCTCAATGCCTGAACGAGTCGCGGATCATCGGTCTGAACGACATCAAGTCCATCCTGTATCTTCTGTTGTATCTGTTCCGGATCATTTATGGGCATCGTAATGACTTTCAGACCCGCCTTGTGCGCATTTTTTATCATTGATTCGGTGGCGTACTGCACGAGCGCTCCGACCCACTCCGCACCGACTTTTTTTACCTCTTTCAGACTCGGTATCGGCGCGGGCCAGGACAGGCAGGTCGCAATTTCAGGATGGTTCTTCTCCATCCATTTCTGCGCATCCTGCCACCACAACATTACGATTACCTTTTCTTCCATACCGAATTTTTTAATCAACCCGATCATTTTTTCAAACGCTGGTATCTCGTTGACTTTGGTGTCAATAAAAATTCCGATGCCTCTTTCTTTCGCAAGGACGAGCACTTCTTCCAGCGTGGGTATCTGTTCTCCGTTCTCCGTTCTCATCGATTTGATTTCAGTCAGTGTCAACTGGCTCACTTCTCCGCTGCCGTTGGTAGTTCTGTCAACTGTGGCGTCGTGCATAATAACAAAAACTCCATCTTTGGTAAGCCTCGGATCACATTCTATATAATCCATACCGTATTCCGCTGCGAGGGCGTAAGCCTTCAGAGTGTTTTCGTCCGCAAGGTGGCTTGCGCCTCTGTGCGCAACGAGGATCGGCTGCTTATCTGATTCAGCGCGCACGACAAACTGCGGAAAGCAGAACAGCAAGATCAGTGAAAAATAGAATGCCTTTTTCATGTTTTTTTTAGTGCTTATCCGTAAATTCGCCACTAAAACACAAAAACACTAAATCTCACGAAAATTTTGTGTATTTTTGTGATTTCGTGATTTCGTGGCAAGAAATAAGCGCAGAATGATGATTGCGAAGACAGCGCCCTGCATCATGTTAATCCCGTCAATCCTGTCTGTTCAATAATTTGAGTATGATTTCTTTTCCTTTTTCCAGCGCATCCGGAATTTTGTCGGGCTTTTTTCCGCCCGCCTGCGCCATCCTCTTTGTGCCGCCGCCGCCCCCGCCGGCTATCTTTGCTATGTCTTTTATCATTGCGCCTGCATCAAAGCCGCCGTCAACAAGGTCGTCGGAAAATGCGAGGAACAGAAAAACTTTTCCATCTTTTTCGGATGCGACCAGCACAGCATGAGACGGCACGCGCACCTTGATGCCATCGTAGGCGGAAAGGATTTCATCGCTCGTAAAATCGGCGGCGGCGTGGATTATAACTGAAGTTTCGTTTGTTTTAACGGCGGTGCTTATCATTACTTCAACTTCATTTTTCACTTTCTCCTGTGCGGAAGCGCGCAACTTCTGTTCGCTTTCATCGCACGCTGCCTTGAGGCGGCGGACAGCGTCAGGGAGTTGCTCGGCGGCAACCTTCAATTCGGCGGCGCTTTCTTCAAGTATGCCGATCTTCTGGTTTATGTATGCAATTGCCTGATGTCCTGCTAATGCCTCAATTCGTCTGAGATTTGAACCGACAGCGTGCTCGTCCGTGATTTTCACCAGTCCTATTTCACCCGTGCGCCCGACATGCGTGCCGCCGCAAAGTTCCGCACTGAAGTCGCCGACGCGCACCGCGCGAACCTCGTCGCCGTATTTCTCGCCGAACAGCGCAATGACGCCTTTTGCTTTCGCATCTTCATAAGTTGTCATAGAAGTTTCAACAGGGAAATCGGCAAGTATCATTTCATTCACAAGCGCTTCTATTTTTTGCAGCATTTCGGGATCAACAGCGGCGTGATGTGTGAAATCAAAGCGCAGTTTGTCGGGTCCCACATAGGAGCCTGCCTGATGGACATGCTCGCCGAGTATTCTGCGTATTGCGGAGTGTAGAAGATGTGTTGCGGTGTGATGGCGTGCGATGTCTGTGCGCCTGCGGCTCGTTACTTCAACCGTGATCTCGTCGCCGACGGCTAACATGCCGCTTTTCACTTCCGCGCGGTGGGCGATGATCTGCCCGTCAACAAGGAAGGTGTTAAGAATTTTTATCTCCGCATTTTTTGTTTTTCCGCTGCCTGTATCACCGACCTGTCCGCCCATCTCGCCGTAGAACGGCGTGCGCTCAAGAAGAATATCCACCTGGCTGCCTTCGGAGGCGGATTCAACGATGTGGCTGTCGGTAACGAGCGCGGTTACACGCGTTGTGATAGAGAGATTCTCATAGCCCTCAAAAACGCCTGCGCCGCCTTCCGCGCGCGCCGCCGCATCACGATAAACCTGATACTCGTCCTCAACAAAGACTTTGTCGCCTATCTTGCTCGCACGCCGCGAGCGCTCACGCTGCCGTTCCATCTCCTCATCAAAACCTTTATTGAATTCATCTAATTTAGCATCACCATAGCCAAAAATTGAATTAGTCAATCTCCAGGCATCCTCACGCGGCAGACCGTAAGTATCGTAAGCGTTAAAGGCAATACTGCCTGTGATTAGTGGGGCGGGTTTTTGTATTTTTATTTCATTGAATTTTTTCTGGAGAAATACCTTCCCTGTGTTGCGTGCCTCTTCAAACTGCTGTTCCTCTTTGGCAATGATCTGGATTATGAAATTTTCTTTTTCTTTTATTTCATTGTAGGTAACGCTCAAGGTTGTAGAAACGGCTGAAACAAGTTCAGCGAGGAAAGGTTTGTTGAGGTTCAGTTCGCGACCGGCATTGGCGGCGCGGCGCAGTATGCGGCGAAGGAGATAGCCGCGTCCTTCGTTTGACGGGAAGACGCCGTCGGCGATGAGAAAGGCGCAGCCGCGGATGTGGTCGGCGATGACGCGGAAAGGGACAGGATTTTCGTCGTAAGAAGTTTGTGTAATATCTTCAACTTCTTTGATTATGGGAACAAAGAGATCAGTCTCAAAATTGGTTTTAGTCTGCTGGAGGACGGACGCCATGCGTTCAAGTCCCATACCAGTGTCAATGTTGCGTTTCGGCAATGGAGTCAGGACGCCGCCCTCACCGCGGTCATATTGCATGAAGACGAGATTCCATATTTCAATATACCTGTCGCAGTCGCAGGAGACATCGCACTCGGCGCGCCCGCAGCCGCGCTCCGCTCCGAAATCATAGAATATCTCCGAGCACGGTCCGCAGGGTCCGTTCGGTCCTTTTGATGGAGCACTCGCAGGCCAATAATTGTATTCCTCGCCGAGACGATGTATCCTTTCTTTCGGAACTCCCGCCTCTTTTTCCCATATCTTCGCCGCCTCATCGTCGTCTTTATAGACAGATATGAGAAGCCGATCTTCAGGGATGCCGTAGCCTTTGGTTACAAGTTCCCACGCCCAGGGGATCACTTCTTTCTTGAAATAGTCGCCGAAAGAAAAATTCCCTAACATCTCAAAGAATGTGTGATGGCGCGGGGTTCTGCCTACTTCTTCAATGTCAACGGCGCGGAGGCATTTCTGGACGGTTGTTATTCGCGTTCTGGGCGGAGTTTTTTTGCCGAGGAAATACGGCTTGAACTGCACCATGCCTGCGCTGGTAGTCAGCAGCGTGGGATCATCAGGCACAAGCGAGGAGCCGGGCAGATGCAGATGCCCTTTAGAGACGAAAAAATCAATAAATTTTTGGCGTATTTCCCTTGAATCCATTAAAAAAAATGATCCACTAATTACACGAATTTACAATAATTTAGATTAGTGAAAATTAGAAGACAATTTCAAATATCAAAGCCCAAATGTCAAATGAATTTCAAAGATCAAAGATCAAATTATAATACCTGCTTAATACATGCGGACATGATTTGTCATTTGACCTTTGACACTTTTTATTATTTGACATTGATTTGATATTTGGATTTTGACCTTTGACATTTTTATCATTCGTCATTTACTCATTATCCTCTTCAACTTCTTCAGCGCCTGGGTCTGGAGTCGTGAGACTTGCATCTGTGAGACATTCATCAACTTGGCAA
>JBFMBQ010000208.1:0-5033 GCA_040755115.1 bacterium | reverse complement strand
TCTCATCATTAACACCCCCGATCTTACTGTTCCGCATCCACGCTTTCAGGAGCGGCTCTTCGTCCTTATGCCTCTTCTTGAAATTGAACCAGACCTGAAGACCCCGGAAAATATCCCACTTATTAAGATTTATGAAGATGGAATAAAATTTTCTAAATTTTTAAACCAGAGTATTGAAAAATTTTAAAGTCTGTGGTATCCTTAAAATAGACTGCTTGGAGCGGTTCTTTCGCCCGAGACAGGAAAGGAGATGTAATGAAAAAGCCTTCCTTCATCGGGAAGGTTTTTCGTTAACAGATGCGGGTAACGATTACCCAACTCCGAGAGATGAAGCAGCGCGGCGAGCGCATCGCCATGCTCACCGCATACGATTTCCCCTTTTCCAAAATAATAGATGAAGCAGGCGTTGACATCATACTTGTCGGCGATTCGCTCGGCAATGTGGTGCTCGGTTACGAAAACACCCTGCCTGTAACGATGGACGAGATGCTGCACCACACTCGCGCAGTTGTGCGCGGCACACAGCGTGCGCTTGTGGTGTTTGACATGCCGTTCCTTTCATATCAGGTCTCTTTAGAGGATGCCATACGCAATGCCGGGCGGGCAATCAAAGAAACCGGCTGCCACGCCGTGAAACTTGAAGGCAGCGGTGATTATGTGGTTAAAATCGTTTCCACTTTCGTCCGAATGGGCATCCCTGTTATGGCGCATCTCGGGCTTACTCCCCAGTCGGTGCATCAACTCGGCGGCTTCAAGGTGCAGGGCAGGGCGCTTCAGCAGGCGAGGCAGATGATTGATGATGCTCTTCAACTACAGGCTGCGGGAGCATTTTCTATCGTCCTTGAATGCGTTCCGACAAAACTTGCGCGCATTATTACCGAGCGTCTTGAGATACCCACAATCGGCATAGGCGCTGGTAAATACTGCGATGGTCAGGTGCTTGTTTTACACGATATGTTCAATATATCAATGCGGACGCCGCCGCGGTTTGTAAAAGTATATGCAGATATACGCAAATATATGTATAATGGCACAAAAAAATTCATACAAGAGATCAAAACAGGTGCCTTCCCAACCGAAGAACATTCCTTTTCTATCCCCGATACCGTGATTCGCCGATTGCAGAAGAACGGAAATAAGAGAAAAAAGAAGTAAAAAAGAACCACGGATGAACACAGATTAACACAGATAAAAACTGCGAAATCTGTGAATAAAATAATGAAAATAATTAATAAACCATCAGAAATGCAAACTATAGCGGAATGCCTGCGCTCAAAAGGCAAAACGATAGGGCTTGTGCCAACGATGGGTTACTTTCATGAGGGGCATATTTCGCTGATGCGGCGATGCCGACAGGAAAACGATGTCGTGATTGTTAGTTTGTTTGTAAACCCCACGCAGTTCGGAGCAAACGAAGACCTTGAATGCTATCCGCGTGATTTTGAACGCGATCAGAAAATGGCTGAACAGGCAGGTGTTGACATCATTTTTAACCCATCTGTGGACGAAATGTATCCACCCGGTTACCACACTTTCGTTGAAGTGGATGAACTTGGCAAGAAACTATGCGGTCGGACGCGCCCGATACACTTCCGCGGCGTTACCACAGTGTGCCTGAAACTATTCAACCTCTGCCAGCCGCATCGTGCATACTTCGGGCTGAAGGACGCGCAGCAACTTCTTATTGTTGAAAAGATGGTCAAGGATTTAAATCTGAAACTTGAAATCGTCCGTGTGCCGACCATGCGCGAGGAAGACGGGCTTGCGATGAGCAGCCGCAATACATATCTTAAACCGAAAGAGCGCGAGGCGGCAGCACTGCTGTGGAAATCGCTCTCCAATGCAAAAGAAATGTTAAATACGGGTGTAAGAAAATCGGATAAGATCAAAACGGAGATAGAAAAAGTTCTGACATCTTCGCCGCTTGCAAAGATAGATTACATCGCCGCTGTAAACACGGAAACATTTGATGAAATCCCCGAAATCGCAGACGGCGACCTGGTTGCGATAGCGGTGCATATCGGCAGCACAAGGCTTATTGATAACTTTATTGTCGGAAGGGGGTAAAAACAATGTTGCGACATATCTGTAAATCAAAAATCCACCGTGCGAGGGTAACGGAGGCGAATCTTAACTACATCGGCAGCATTACAATATCGGAAGACCTGATGGAAGCAGCGGACATAATCCCCTACGAGCGTGTGCAGGTGCTTGATGTTGACAACGGAGCGCGGCTTGAGACTTACGCCATTCCCGCCCCTGCCGGCTCGGGCGAGGTCTGCCTCAACGGCGCCGCCGCACGGCTCGTCCACAAGGATGATACTGTGATTATAATTTCCTACTGCATGCTGAACGAGCATGAACTGCGCGAGTTTCGTCCGCGTGTTATTTATGTTGACAGAAATAACCAGATTATGCGGACTGAGACTATGGAGAAACCGTTTGAGATTACGAGGGAACTAATAACTGATCTGTGTTGAAAAAATTGACGCTGATTACGCGGATTTACACGGATAGATTATTAAACAGGTGATAATATAAATGGAAGGCAAAGAGTTGCTGATAAGGGATATTGAGAAACTGAAAAAGGAGCGCGACGCTGTCATCCTGTCGCATAATTATCAACTTCCTGAGATACAGGACATAGCGGATTTTGTCGGCGATTCGCTTGAACTTGCCCGCATTGCGGAGAAGATTCAATGCAGAACCATTGTCTTCTGCGGCGTAACCTTCATGGCGGAGACCGCCTACATTCTGTCGCCCGAAAAAACCGTCCTTATGCCCGACCCCTCTGCCGGCTGCCCCCTCGCTGACATGGTCAATCTGGAGCAATTGCGTAAACTCCAGGAGCAGCATCCCGATGCTTACACCGTGTGCTATGTGAATTCCTACGCTGATGTGAAGGCTGAGGTTGATGTCTGCTGCACTTCCGCCAATGCCGTCAAGATCGTCCTTGCGCTTAACGGGCAGCGCGATATACTCTTCATCCCCGATCGCTGCCTCGGCGATTACATCGCACGCAAAACCGGCAAGAAACTTCATCTTGCGCGCGGCTTCTGCCCGACACATCACCGAATACTCAAGGAAGACATCCTGCGCAAGAAGGAAGAATACCCGGACGCCGAGGTCATCGTTCACCCTGAATGCACCGCTGAAGTCATTGACCTTGCCGACTATGTTTGCAGCACCTCCCAGATGGTGCGGCGCGCGAAGGAATCTGCGGCGAGGCGTTTCATCATCGGCACCGAAGAAGGGCTTTTATACAAGTTGAAAAAGGAAAATCCCGACAAGGAATTTCACTCGCCCTCTAATGTATGCGTGTGCCCTAACATGAAAAAAACCACGCTTGAAAAGGTGTTGTGGTCGCTGGAATCAATGGAGACGAAGATCGTGATTGACGAAGAAATCAGGAAAAAAGCGCATCGCTCACTTCAGCGAATGCTTGAGTATGTTTAAATTCAGATTTCAGTCTCCAGGGGCAGGTCTTTTATTGTGATCTGAAAACCTGTAGATTCACGCAATGTTCGCTAAAATGGGGTATAATTATATATGCCAACGGTGTTGAAGGTTGGGAGATTTCGATTCTTCTTTTTCAGCAATGAATGGGATGAACCCATACATATACATATTGAATCCGGAGATGAATACGCTAAATTTTGGCTTGAACCGGTGCAACTTGCAAAATCCGTAGGATACAATGCGAAGGAATTGAAAATGCGAAGGAATTGAATAAGATAAGAAAATTGGTAATAAAGAATGAAGACCTTTTCAAGGAGAAATGGTATGAGCATTTTAGCGACTAAAACATCAGATGCTATGGCGACCGATATATGGTTTGATTCTGATATGATGCATATTCGTCTTACGGACGGAAGAGAAATTGGTGTGCCTCTTGAGTGGTTTCCTAAATTGCGTGATGCAACTGACAAACAAAGAAGAAAGTGGCGTCTGATTGGCAAAGGCGTTGGAATCCATTGGGACGAACTGGATGAAGATATTTCAGTAAGTGCGTTATTAAAATGACAACGAAGATTGTGTATCGTGATGATCATCCTCTGATACATGTTTAATCCCCTCAAAAAACCAGCAAGAGTCGGCATACTCGGATGCGGCACAATCGGCACTTATGTGGCGAAATTTCTTGATTCAGATGAACTACCTGCCATTCTCGCCGGCGTCTGCGACCGCGACCCCGAAAGAGCCGAATCGCTTATCACACATCTGAAAAATACCGTTCATATTTACGATATAAATAAACTCGTTCATTACTCTGACCTGATAGTTGAATGTGCCTCGGCGCAGGCAGTGGATGAGATCGTCATTTTGTGCTGCGAGCATCAGAAACATCTTGTTGTGCTCAGTATCGGGGGGCTGCGCACTGAGCATCTTGAAAGGGCAGCACGCAGTCGCATATCGCTTACCATTCCCTCGGGAGCGATTGGCGGGCTTGATGCCATTCAGGCGCATGCCGACGCAGGTATTGAGGAACTCACGCTTACTACGCGCAAGCCGCCGGCTGCCTATCGGCAGGTGGAATGGGTCATCAAGCAGGGGATTGATGTGGATGACATAAAAGGGGAAACCGTGCTGTTTGAGGGTTCGGCTGACAGTGCGGTGGAGCGATTCCCGCAGAATGTGAATGTCGCCGGCACATTAAAAATTGTCTCAGGTGATTTTTCAGGCTTACGAGTTCGTGTGATAGCCGATCCACATGTGCATTACAATCTGCATGAGATTTATGTGAGGAGCAGAATTGGTGCAGCGACGACGAGGTTTGAGAATCTGCCATCGCCTGAAAATCCGAAGACGAGCGCGCTGGCGTGCCATTCGGCGGTTGCGACTTTGAGGAAGATGTTATCAAATGTAAAAAAGGGAACTTAATTATTGTGCGGGGGCGTGGGGGTGCGTAGGTTAAAAAGGGAACCTCCACACATTTGTGCATTCCCCCCTTCCGCACTTCTGCACCTCGCACCCCGCATTTGATAAAAAAATTATATTGTATTATCATGACTATAAAAGTGTAATCAATGAGA